>JBDTAU010000347.1:0-6785 GCA_039924465.1 Dermatophilaceae bacterium | reverse complement strand
GCAGCGGCATTGACCTTGCTGCGCAATCGAAGGGCTGCACCGGCGGAGCTGGCGCCCGGGCGACGCAGGTCGAGGTAGCGGTGCTTGAGTCTCGCCTCCTCCCCCACGGTGACTCGCTCGTCGATCTGGAAGGGCAGCGGTGCGGCGGCGTTGAGGACTTCGAGCTCGCTGACGATGACCTCGATGTCACCGGTCGGCAGGTCGGGGTTGGCGTTGCCCTCCGGCCGGAGCCGGACCTGCCCGATCACCTTGACGCAGTACTCATTGCGCAGGTCGTGGGCTCCGCCGTCGGCGAGCACCTCGTCACGGGCCACGACCTGGGCCACCCCGGAGGCGTCGCGCAGATCGATGAAGGCCACCCCGCCGTGGTCACGTCGCCGGGCGACCCATCCCGTGAGCGTGACGGTTTGACCGGCGTGGTCGGCACGCAGTGTGCCGGCCTCGTGAGTGCGAAGCACAGGACTTCCTTCAATGCGAGATGGCTGGGAGCAGACCGGGAGATCGCCGATGAGGGCGCCCCGCGGACGGCGGGTTCCATCCTACGGACTCCACCCAGCGGCATACGAATCGATTACCCGTCACCGTCGAGGTAGACCCAGCGGCCGGCTCTCCTGGTGAACCGGCTGACCTCGTGTTGCTCACCACGGCGCCCGCTGAGGGCACACCGCGCCACGAACTCGACGGTGCCCTGATCCTCGGCGGGTCCACCATCGACGGACCGCACGATCGTCAGGCCGCGCCACTCGGCGGCGTCGAGGTCGATCCGGTCCGGCCGGGTCCGCGGATGCCAGGTGCGCGCGAGGTAGTCCGCATCCCTGACGACGAACGCGGTGTACCTCGATCGCATCAGCTCTTCGGCCGTGCTCGCGTGGCGCTCAGCGGCGTGCAGCGGACGGCAGCATCCGGCATACGGTTCCCCCGTCCCGCAGGGGCACGGGGTGTCGGGCGCCCGGGACGCGTCCACGGCGCCGAAGGCCCCGCTCACCGGTCACCCACGGGCGCACTCCCCCGGCCCACCGATCCCGGACACCACGCAAAGCCACCCACGGTCGCACTCACCGCGCATCGGGTTGCGTCGAACCCACCACCGCGGATCGGTGCGGCCGCTCGGGCCAGGGCGCGTCGTGCGGCCGGAGCGACGTCCAGCCCCGATCGCGTGCCGCCGCGGTCGCGAGGACGCCGATGAGGGCGGCCGAGTTGTGCACCTGTCCGGCCAGGACGGCAGTGACGGCATCATCGAGTGCCACCCACAGGGGAACCAGCTCGAGTTCCTCTGCGGTGCGATGGTGGCGCTCGGCCTCGGGGACGTCGGCCAGCTCCCGGGCGAGGAAGATCCGGACCGCTTCCGGGAACGCGCCCGGCGAGGCGTAGCTGTCGGCGAGCACGTCCCACCGGGTAGCCGTGAGGTCCACCTCCTCCAGGAGCTCGCGAGCCGCTGCGTCCCGGGCGGGTTCCCCTGCCACGTCGAGCAATCCGGCCGGCAACTCCCAGAGACGGGCGCCTGCTGGGTGTCGGTACTGCTGGATGAGCAGGACGTGGTCGACGCCGTCGAACGGGTGCAACGCCACGATGACGACAGCCCCCGGGTGGTCGACGTAGTCGCGCTGCACCACGCCGGCGACGCCGAGGTCGACCGTGTCGCGGCGCACGTCGAAGATCAGGCCCTCGAACATCACCTCGGTCGAGCGCACCCGCTTGCGGCCCCGCTCGTCAACGAGGTCCACGGCCTGGCCGCGCCGAGCCGAGAGGCTCACTCCGCGTCAGCCGACACCGTGACCTGCACCGGTTGCCCCGCGGCCAGATCCCGCTGCCGATCGACCTCCACGAGGCGCTGGCTGCGCTGCTGCTCGAGAGCGGCACCCACGAGTCCGGCGAAGAGCGGGTGGGCCCGGTTGGGCCGTGACAGGAACTCCGGGTGCGCCTGGGTGGAGACGTAGTAAGGGTGCACGTCCTTGGGCAGCTCGACGAACTCGACGAGCGTGTCGTCCGGCGAGGTCCCCGAGAAGACGAGCCCAGCTTTGGACAGTTGGGCGCGGTAGAGGTTGTTGACCTCGTAGCGGTGCCGGTGACGCTCCTGCACGAGGGCGGCCCCGTAGGTCTCGCGCACCACCGAGCCCTCGGCCAGGTTGGCCGGATAGAGCCCGAGCCGCATCGTGCCGCCGAGATCGCCGGCACCCTCGACGAAGGCCTTCTGCTCCTCCATCGTCGCGATGACCGGGTGCTCACTCTGCGGGTCGAACTCCGTCGAGGAGGCATCGGCGATCCCGAGGACGTTGCGGGCGTACTCGATGACCATGCACTGCAGCCCCAGGCAGATCCCGAGCGTCGGCACCTGCTTCTCACGGGCCCAGGTCAGCGCGCCGAGTTTTCCCTCGATGCCGCGCACCCCGAAGCCGCCGGGCACGAGGATCGCGTCGACCCCGCCGAGTGCCTTGGCGGCCCCCGCCGGAGTCTGGCAGTCGTCACTGGCGACCCACCGGATCACGACCTTGGCGTCATGGTGGAAGCCACCGGCGCGCATCGCCTCGGTCACCGAGAGGTAGGCGTCGGGCAGGTCGATGTACTTGCCGACCAGCGCGATCTCGACCTCGTGCTCGGGGTCGTGGACCCGCTGCAGCAACTGGTCCCACTCGGTCCAGTCGACATCACGGAAGCCGAGGCCCAGCCGCTGGATGACGTAGGCGTCGAGTCCCTCACGGTGCAACACCTTGGGGATGTCGTAGATGCTCGGGGCGTCGACGCAGGCGGCGACCGCCGCGACGTCGACGTCGCACATGAGCGAGATCTTGCGCTTGATCGAGTCCGGGATGTCCCGGTCCGCGCGCAGCACGAGCCCGTCGGGCTGGATGCCGACCTGGCGCAGGGCCGCGACGGAGTGCTGCGTCGGCTTGGTCTTGAGCTCGCCGCTCGGCGCGAGGTAGGGCACCAGAGAGACGTGCAGGAAGAAGCTGTGGTCGCGCCCGATCAGGTGACGCACCTGCCGGGCCGCCTCGAGGAAGGGCAGCGACTCGATGTCGCCGACCGTGCCGCCGATCTCGGTGATGATGATGTCCGGCGCGTCGGAGCCACCCGTGGCGAGCGCCCGCATCCGGCCGACGATCTCATTCGTGATGTGCGGGATGACCTGCACCGTGTCGCCGAGGTACTCGCCGCGCCGCTCCCGGGCGATCACCGTGCTGTAGACCTGCCCGGTCGTCACGTTGGCGGTGCCGACGAGGTTGACGTCGAGGAAGCGCTCGTAGTGCCCGATGTCCAGATCGGTTTCGGCGCCGTCGTCGGTGACGAAGACCTCCCCGTGCTGGAACGGGTTCATCGTGCCGGGGTCGACGTTGATGTACGGGTCGAGCTTCTGCATCGTCACCCGCAGACCCCGGGATCTCAACAATCGACCGAGGCTGGACGCCGTCAGGCCTTTGCCGAGGGAGGAGGCAACGCCTCCGGTCACGAAAATGTGCTTGGTCATCCGGGTATCGGCCACGGGCTTGCAGTCTACGTCACCGCGGGTGGAGCGTCGTATAGCGGTCGCCCCATCGGCGTGCCTCCTGCTCCGGGGTCGCCCAGGAGGCCGCCTCACGACGGGCCGCGGCCCCACGGTCGGCGGCCCGGCCGGGGTCGCCGAGGACCTCGTCGACGGCGGCCGCAAACGCCACCGGATCTCCGGGCGGGACGAGGAGGCCGGTGTCGGCCAGCAGGTCCGGCAGCCCCCCGACGCGCGTCGCGACGACCGGCAGGCCCGCCGCCATCGCCTCCTGCACCACGAGGGCCCGCGCCTCCCAGCGGCTCGACAGCGCGAACACGTCGGCCGCCCGGAGCCACGCGGTCACGTCCTCCCGCGGACCCACGAAGTGGACGGCTCCGGCACCCCCACGCTTCCGTATGCCGCCCACCTCGTCCTCGAGGCGAGCGCGCAACTCCGCGTCCCCGCCGCCCACCACGACCCAGGTCGCGGGGTGCTGGGACAGGGCGGCTGCCCGGACGAGCGTCGTCAGGTCCTTCTGCGGCGCGATCCGGGACACGGTGAGCACGAGCGGGTGCCCGGGGTCGTCGATACCCACCCCGGCCAGCAGGAGACGGCGCTGCTCGCTGCGTTGCAGTCCGCCTCCCGCACTCGGCGGTCCACCCGCAAGCAGCGTCGCGACCCGCGGAGAGGCGACCGTCGCGAGTCCGACGGCCCGGGCCCCGGACTCCCGGGCCAGCGCGACCAGGTCCGGGCTCGCACCGGTGACGAGGTCGGCCCGGCGCAGGGCCCACCGCAGGGCACCCACCCCGGCCCGGGAGATCAGGCCCGTCGACTCAGGAGGCAGGTCGTTGTGCAGGGAGACGACGAAGCCGGGACGGGGACGTGAGCGAAGGACCGCGGGCGCCGCGACGAGGGCGGCCTGGTGTCCGTGGGCGTGGACGACGTCACTGGCCCGGGCCAGGCCCATGATCCGGTGCCAGTCGAGCGGGGCCCGGGCCAGTCCGGTCCCCCCTCGCAGCGGCCACAGTCGGTCGGCATCGGCCCAGCCGAAGTGGTCCGCCGTCGTGGCGTCGGTGACGATCCGCACCTCGTGCCCGAGACGGCGCAGTTGCTGCGTCAGCGTGTCGACGTGGGCGCCGATCCCACCCGTCGAGCGTCCCAGCACCATGAGCACCCTCATATCGACTCCTTCTCCCGGGCCACGGGTTTGCGTCGGGCCAGCATCCGTCGGGCCGTGGTCCGGTCGATGGCGGCTGAGACGAGGACGAAGGCCAGGACCGCGGCGAGCCCGATGCACACGGAGGCGATCCCGGCGCCGAGGACGCTGACGGGCTGCCACCGGCCACCGAGCCACCACCCGAGGCCGCCGGCGGCCACGGCTGCGACGATCCCGGCGGTCAGGGGTCGCGGCGCGACGAACAACGTGCTCGCGCCCCAGGCCCGGGCCACCAGGACCACGAGGGCGCCGGCACCGAGCAGGAGGCCCACGCTCACCCCGATCCCGATGGCTTGCAGGGTCCGGGCGGGGCCCGCTCCACTCGACAGCGTGGCCAGCGGGATGATCGTGGTGGCGAGCCAGCCGAGGGCGACGACCAGTCCGGCGGCCCGAGCCCGCCCGCGCACGTAGGAGACCCGGCTGAGCAGTCCGATCGCAGACAGCCCCAGGATCCCCGGGGCCCAGCTCACCAGGGTCGCCGGCATCGCAGCCAACGCGGCCGCTCCGGCCGGCTGATCACGACCGGCGTCCAGACTCGCGAAGAATGCCCCGACCGGCCGGGCCACGGCCACGAGCAGGGCCGCCGAGAACAGGCCGGCCAGCAGAGTCGCGAGCCACGTGCTCCGCAGCGTGGCGTGGGCTGCCGACGGACGTGAATCCCCCGGCTCACCCTTCCCGACCTGACCCGCCTGCCCGGCTTGACCCGCCTGCCCCGCCTGCCCCGCTTGACCGGCCTGACCGGCCTGACCGGCCAGGGTCGGGAAGGCGGCGGTGGCGAGCGGGACGGCGAGGACGGCATACGGCAGCAGGGCGACGGCCTGGACGTAGGTGTGCACGTTGAGCGTGCCGGCCCCACCCCGGTCGTTGGCCAGCCGGATCACCACGAGCGTCGCCACCTGTTGACCCGCGACCACGAGCAGTCCCGCGACCGAGAGGCGCCGGACCCGGGCCGCCACGCCGTCGGGGAACCTCAGGCTCGGGCGCCACCGCAACCCGGCTCGCCGGGCGGGCACGAGCAGCGGCAGGCTGAGGGCGAGCACCCCGAGGGTCGTGCCCAGGCCGAGGACGAGGACCGCGGGTGCCGGGATCGCTTCGATCGGCGACGCCGGGTCGACGACGAGCGATCGGTAGAGCAGGTAGGTCACGATGACGACCAGGCTGGAGAGCAGCGGGGCCAGAGCCGCGGCGATGAAGCGGCGATGGGCCTGCAGGACACCGGCCAGCACGATCCCGATCCCATAGAGCGGGATCTGGATCGCAAACATCCGCAGCAGGTCCACCCCGAGGGCCACTTCGCCGGGACACTCGCCGGTGCTCCCGAGCAGCGCCCGGGTGATCGGCTCTGCGAGCAGGACAGCGAGCACCGCCAGGGGCACCAGCACGACCAGGGACCAGGTGAGCAGGCCCGAGGCGATCCGGTCGGCGTGCTCGCGCCGGCCAGCCCCGAGCGAGCCCGCGACGAGGGGCACCGCGACTGCGGCGAGCACGCCCCCGGCGGCGATCTCGAACAGCACGTTGGGGACGGCGTTGACGCTCTGGTAGACGCTGCCGACGCAGGTGGCCCCGACCGAGTGCGAGAACGCAAACCATCGGCCGAAGCCGACCACGCGGGCCACGAGCGTGATGGCCGCGATGGACCCGGCGGCGACGGCAATCGCCCGCCCCGCGCTGTGGTGCCGATCCGTGGGCCGTGGCACCTCCCCGTCCGTGGCGGCGTCCGTGGCACCGTCCGTGGCACCGACCGCGGCACCGACCGTAGAGACGTCTGGTGTGCGGTCTGTGGACTCGGAAGGCGACTCAGTGCCCGGTGGCGCGACCTGACTCTGGTCGTCCTCGGGCTCGGTCATGGCTGCCTGCCCCAGCGGTCCAGCCACCGCAGGACGGGGTTCGCCTCGATGACGGACGAGAAGCTGACCCGCTCGGAGACCAGCGTCAACGCGACCAGGCCGGTGAGCGCCGCGGCCCGTCCCCCCGTCCCGGCGTGCTCGACCACCGCGAGACCGATGACGGCGCCCGCGGCGTTGGCCCCGGTGTCGCCCAGCATCGACCGGGCCGCCAGGTCATCCCCGAGGACCCCCATGCTGGCACCGACCGCGGCCGCCGCACTGG
>JBDTAU010000346.1:0-3148 GCA_039924465.1 Dermatophilaceae bacterium | reverse complement strand
CCGTCCGCGGGCGATGCGTTCCAGCACCACGTCGAACGATGCGAGCTGTTCGTCGCGACCGGCCAGTTCGGGCGGGCGCTGGCCGGCGCCGGGGGCATAGGGGTTCGTGATCGGGTCCACGATCGCACGCTATACGGGTATCTACCAGAATCCTGAGATTGGCCGATACGACGGCATCGTGTCGCGCCCCCGGCGCAGCGGCTCCGCGAGCGAGCTCGCTACCCACCCGAAAACGGAGACAAGAAAGCGCCGTCCCGCACGGTCAGGGGTGGTCATGCGGAACGGCGCACTCCCAGCATAGCCCGATGGCTCGTCACCTCAGCGGCAATACCTCAAAGACCTCGTCCGGGTGAGCGATGGAGTCCTGCTCCGAGACCAGCAGCATCTCTTCTGAGCCTTGGGCGTAGGTCTGGGCGAGGACGGCATACATCGTCGCCGCAGTGCGGGACAACGCGACTCGCGGCCCGTCGGTGACGTAGTGCGCCAGGAAGATGGCCGCCGTCACGTCGCCGCCACCCTTGACGTCCATCGGGACGAGGGGCGTGGTGACGATCCACGACCCGACCTCCGAGAAGCAAGCCATCTGGATGGAACCCTCAGGGGTGTCCCCGGTCAACGCGCTGGTCACCAGCACGACCTTGGGCCCACGCGCCCGGAGCTCCTCGGCGGCCGCGACGAGGTCGGCCTGAGTGTGCACCTCTCGCCCGACGAGGAACTCCAACTCGAACTGGTTGGGGGTGAGGATGTCGGCGTGCGGCAGCACCTCGTCGCGTAGGTACTCGGGGATCCCGTCGCGCACGAAGAAGCCGCGCCCGACGTCGCCCATGACCGGATCGCAGCAGTAGATCGCGGCCGGGTTCGCCGCCTTGACCCTGGCCACGGCGTCGAGCACGACCCGCCCGACCTCCTCCGCGCCCTGATACCCGGACAGCACGGCGTCGATGTGCGGGAACGCGCCCCGGTCCTCGATGCCGTTGATGACCTCGGCCACGTCCGCCGGCGCGATGAGCGGGCCGCGGGCCGACCCGTAACCGGTGTGATTGGAGAAGGTCACCGTCAGCACCGGGTACACCTCGTGACCAAGGCGCTGGAGCGGGAAGACGGCGGCCGAGTTGCCGGCATGGCCGTAGGCGACGTGGGACTGGATGGACAGGATCTTCACCCGGGACACAGTAGTGGCGACCGCCACCCTTCCCGGCCCGTATGCCGCTGGGCCGGGTCTGGCACCCACCGCCCCGGATCACGTGGCCCGGCAGGGCGCGCGTGCAAAGATGCACTTCATGAGCAGCTACGGAGACCCCTCGTTCGGCATTCCCACCCTGACGGTCTCCGAGTTGGCCGATGACGCGGTGATGATCGACGTCCGCGAGCAGGACGAGTGGGACGCCGGGCACGCCCCGGGCGCGATCCACATCCCGCTCGGCGACCTGCCCGCCCGCCTGAGCGAGCTCCCCGACACCGACACCACGATCCCCATCGTGTGCCGGTCCGGAGCCCGGTCGGGACGCGCCGTGGCGTGGCTGGTGCAGCAGGGCTTCGACACCGCCAACGTCGGCGGCGGCATGCAGGCCTGGGTCGGCGCCCACAAGCAGGTCGTGGGCGGCTCCGAGCCCCGGATCATCTGAGCGGAACCATCCGCGGGTGCCGTCTCAGGGGGACGCCCCCGCCCGCTGCTCCGTGAACAGCATGGACCGCTACTTGAGCAGCTTGGACATCCGGCGATCGGCGAGCGGCTTGCCTCCGGTCTGGCAGGTGGCGCAGTACTGCAGGGACGTGTCGGCGAACGACACCTCCCGGACGATGTCGCCACAGACCGGACACGGCTGTCCGGTCCGGGCATGGACCCGCATCCCGGCCCGCTTGGCGTCTTTGAGCTCCTTGGCGGGCTTGCCGGCCGCGTGGGCGACCGCGCCGCGCAGCGTCTCCCGAAGGGCGGCGTAGAGCCGGTCGACCACGTCCGGCGCGAGCGACCCGGCGATGGCGAACGGGGAGAGCTGGGCGACGTGCAGGATCTCGTCCGAGTAGGCGTTGCCGACTCCGGCGATGAACTCCTGGTCGCGCAGCAGCCCCTTGATCTGGGTCCGGCGCCCTGCGATCAACTCACCGAAGCGTTCCCGGGTGAAGTCGTCGGCCAGCGGGTCGGGCCCGAGCCGGGCGATCCCGGGGACCTCGTCAGGGTCGCGGACGATGTAGGCGGCGAGCGACTTCTTGGTCCCGGCCTCAGTCAGGTCGAAGCCGGACCCGTCGGAGAGCCTGACGCGCAGGGCGATCGGCGACTTGCCGGGTCGCAGCACGGTCGACGGGAGGTGGTCGCTCCAGCGCAGCCAACCGGCGCGGGCTAGGTGGAAGACGAGGTGGGTCCCGTCGATGTCCAGGTCGACGAACTTGCCGTGCCGCTGCACGCCGTCGATCGGCGCGCCCGCGAGCGCCTGCGGTGGCGGGTCAAACGTCTTGAGGACACTGAACGAGGCCAGTTCGACCGTCGTGACCGCAAGGCCGTGGGTCCGCTCGGCGAGGAAATCGACGAGCGCCTGCACCTCCGGCAATTCAGGCATGCGCCCAGTCTGCCAAAAGACGAGGCCGTATGCCGCTGGGCCGGGTCACGTCGACCGCATTCACCCGTGCGCGCCTTCGCCCGTGTCCAGTCGCCCGTGTCCAGTCGCCCCCGTGGATCAGGGGCGGCCGGGCCTCGAAGGTTGCTCGTGCGCCGCGACCGGATCACCGATCCGCCCAGCCTCGTCGAGCAGCCGGCGCAGCCCGTAGCCGTCCGGCGCTGAAAAGGTCGGAACACTGCCGCTCGCCCAGGGCCGGGTATAGGTGTCCAGGCGCCCCATCGGGTGCGCGAGGGCCTGCTCGGTCGCCGTCAGTTGCCGCAGGCACACGGCGTCGACCCGGTCCGGGCGGGCCGCTGCGAAGTCGGCGTAGAGCTGCGGATCGTGCTGGCCGTCATCGCCGAAGAGCAACCACGTGATGTGCGGGAAGTCGCGGGCCAGTCGGTCGAGACTGGTCCGCTTGTGGGCCTGGCCGCTGCGGAACCACCCGGTGTTGGTCGGGCCCCAGTCAGTCATGAAGAGCGGGCCGAGGGGGTAGCCCGCCTCGATCAGGAACCGGGTCAGGGTGGCGACAGTGTTCCAGGCCCCGGTCGAGA
>JBDTAU010000345.1:0-3825 GCA_039924465.1 Dermatophilaceae bacterium | reverse complement strand
CAGCCCGACGGCGCACGGTGTGCGTCGGTTGTCCAGCAGCACCAAGGGCGTCTCCTCCTTGACGATGATCTGGAGGGTCTCGACCCGCGCCTCATCTCGAGGGCGTCGCCCGTCGTCTCGGGTGCTTCGCCGTCGATCTGGGTGCTCACCGGTTGCCTTCTATTTAATACGGCTTCTACCATGTAAAATAGCGTCGGTCGCCGTGGGAGGGAGGACCAGGTCCATGATGGGGAGACGCGTTACGCGCCCCGATCCGGAGGAGACCCTGATGAGACTGCGTACCATCCCGACCCGACTTGCCACCGGCGCCTACATCCTGCACAGCGGACTGTCGAAGCGGAATGCTCCGCCTGAAATGGCCGCTGGACTGCATGGCATGGCGGCTGCGGCCTACCCGTTCCTCAAGGACCTGCAGCCCAAGGACTTCGTCCAGGGGCTCTCCATCACGGAGCTGACGATCGGCTCGCTGCTGTTGACGCCCGTGGTCCCGACCCGGCTCGCCGGCCTGGCCCTGACCGGCTTCGGTGGCGGCCTCGTGACGATGTATCTGCGCTCGCCCAGCCTGCGCAAGCCGGGAAGCATCTGGCCGGCTCCGGCCGGCACGGCGATCAGCAAGGACGTGTGGATGCTGGGGATCGGGCTCGGCCTGCTCATCGACTCCCTCACTGACCGCAAAGGGCGCTGACCCGCCGCCCGGACCCCGCCACCAGGACCCCGCCACCCTCCATTCGATGTAGCTGCGCGTCACCCGCGACGCGCAGCTACATCGAACGGGCGGGGGGGGGGTGACCTTCGGCAGACACCGCTAGTGGTGGAACGACGTCGGACCCTTCGCTCCCGCGTGGCCCGCCCGGTCTCCGAGTTGCTCGACTGCGGCCCGGAGGTGGCCCAGGAAACTGTCTGCCAGATCGTGGCCGAACCCGTTGCGGCACACGACGCGCAGCACCGCGAGGTCTTCCCGGTCGGCCGGGAAGGTGTAGGCCGGGACCTGCCACCCGCGTTCACGCAGAGCCCTGGACAGGTCGAAGACATCCCAGTGGGTGACGCCCTCACTCGTGGTGAACGCGAACACGGGCAGCTCATCGCCATGGGTGATGAGAGTGAACTCCTGCATGGCGCCGATCTGTCCGGCCAGGAAGGTCGCGACGTCCCGGGCTGCCTGCTGGACGGCCTGGAACCCGGCCCGGCCGAGCCGGACGAAGGTGTAGTACTGCGCGATCACCTCGGCGCCGGGTCGGGAGAAGTTGAGGGCGAAGGTGGGCATGTCGCCGCCGAGGTAGTTGACGTTGAAGATGAGCTCCCGCGGCAGCGCGCTCGGGTCTCGCCACAGCACCCAGCCGACCCCCGGGTAGACGAGGCCGTACTTGTGCCCGGAGGTGTTGATGGACGCAACCCGGGGGAGGCGGAAGTCCCAGACGAGGTCCGGGTCCAGGAAGGGGGCGATCATCGCGCCGGAGGCACCATCGACGTGGAGCGGCACGTCGGGTCCGCCGGAACTCGCCAGCGCATCGAGGGCAGCGGCGATCTCGGCGACCGGCTCATAGCTGCCGTCGAAGGTCGAGCCGAGGATGGCGACGACGCCAATCGTGTTCTCATCGCAGTGGGCCACGGCCTGCTCGGCGTCGAGGTGCAGCCGGTCCGCGCTCAGCGGGACGAGGCGCGCCTCGACGTCCCAGTACCGACAGAACTTCTCCCAGCAGACTTGCACATTGGCCCCCATGACCAGGTTGGGGACCCGGCTCGGGTCAGCTACCCGAGCCCTCCACCGTCGCTTGAGCGCGAGGCCGGCCAGCATGCCCGCCTCGCTCGACCCGGTCGTCGAGCACCCGGTGGCACTCTCCAGGTCCGGTGCGTGCCACAACTGGGCCAGCATCGCCACGCACCGGCGCTCGAGCTCGGCGGTCTGGGGGTATTCGTCCTTGTCGATGATGTTCTTGTCGACGCACTCCGCCATCAGCTGGCGCGCCTGTGGCTCCATCCACGTGGTGACGAAGGTGGCCAGGTTGAGCCTGGCGCTGCCGTCGAGCAGCAGGTGGTCGTGGATGAGCTGATAAGCGACGTCGGCCGGCACCGGGTCCTCCGCGAGCCGGTGTTTCGGCAACTCGAGCCGCTCTCCCAGGGCGGGATTGGCGTCGGTGAGGAACGGGTTGGAGGCGCGCTGGGCCCCAGGGATGGGGGCTGCGCCGTGGTGGAGGGCCATGAGCACCACTATCCGCTCGTCATCGCCTCAGGGGAACGGGCGCAGGTCAGGCCCCAGCGCGTGCTGGCTGCTGCGGGGGTATGCCGCTGAGCTAGCCTGCGCTGGAAGCGAGCTCAGCGGCATACCCCCCTTCAGAGCGACACGGGCGGCCCGAGGAGGGCACTGGCCCACGCGCCGTGCACCGACTCGTCATCGCTCGGGTGGAAGATGCCCGCGAGGACGTCGCGGTAGAGGCGGGACAACTCTGAGGACGAGAAGTAGGAGGAGCCGCCGGAGACCCGGATGGACTGCTCGACGACCCGCAGCGCGGTCTCGGTGGCGCGCGACTTGAGCGCGGACAGCTGCGGCATCCACAGGGCGCCGCGGTCGGCCTGGGTGTCGACGTCCCGGGCGACCATCTCGATCTGGGGATAGATCCCGTCGAGCGCGATCGCGGCGTCGGCGAGGCGCCAGCGGATGTCCGGGTCGTTCGCATAGGTCGCCCCGGCGTTCTTCATCGAGGTGCGCCGTTGGACCGTGGCAGTGGCGACCTCGAGGGCGCGCCGGGCGATGCCGGTGTAGACGGAGGCGAGCAACACCTCGAAACTGGCGAAGATCCCGAAGATGAAGGGGTCCATCGACGGACCTGCCGGGATGCGGCGGACGATCCGGTCGGCCGCTGCCGGCGCGCCGTCGAGGATCGTCGTGCAGGACTGGGAGCCGCGCATGCCGAGGGTGTCCCAGTCGTCCTTGACCGTGACCCCGCCACCATCACGGGTGATGAAGCCGTAGACCGAGTGCGGGCCGTCGTCGCCACTCGTGTCGGTCCCGAACGTGCCGAGCCGGGTCCACGCGGGCGACAGCGAGGTGAAGATCTTGGTCCCGTGGAAGGTGTAGCCGTTCTCACCGTCCGGGCGCGCCTCGCTCGACGAGCCGAAGAGGACCAGGTCATTGCCCGCCTCCGAGATGCCGAAGGCGAAGAGTTCGCCGGCCGCGGCCTCCTCGAGAGCGAAGTCCATCGACGAATCACCGCGGGCCCGTACGATGTTGGCGACGCCCATCCAGACGTGGTGCATGTTGACGGCGAGCGCGGTCGCGGGGGCGGCCCCGGCGAGGCGCATCTGCTCGAGCGTCAGTTGTTGGAGGGTCAGGCCGGCGCCGCCCAGCTCGACGGGCACCATCGCGGTGAGGTAGCCGGCATCCCGGAGGTCAGCCAGGTCCTCGTCGAAGAACGCGTTGTCCCGATCCACCTGGGCGGCGCGGCCTCGGATCACCTCGAGGAGTTTGTCGGACAGGAAGGGGGTCCGGCTCGGCGTCGTGTTCGGGGACGGGGTCTGGGTGGTCACGATCGGAGCTCCTCGGTCTTGGTGGCGATCTCCTTGCATCGTCCACCTTGGCACCTGTGCCGGAGTCGGGTCGGACGCGGGCCAGGTGTGGCGGAGATCCCAGTGGTCTCGGGAGGTTGGTCCCTGTTCCTACCGGTCCATGAACGCGAGGATGGAGGCAGTCCACGTGTGCAAGGAGATGGAATGTCCACCCTTTTGATGACCGGCTTCCCCGGGTTCCTCGGATCTGCCCTGCTGCCTCGGCTGCTCGCCCGCCGACCGGGGGTGCTGGCGGTCTGCCTCGTCCAGACCCAGCACCTC
>JBDTAU010000344.1:0-2729 GCA_039924465.1 Dermatophilaceae bacterium | reverse complement strand
TCAGGCGTACCCACCACCACGAACCGTTTGACCAACCTCTCATCATCGAGGCGATCAGGATCCAGCCCCTCAGCGAGCGCGATATCACGAAAGTAGGGCACGGGCCGATAGCGCGCCAAGGCAGAGCTGGCGCCCGCCATTGCCGCAGCGCGACCCCTGCGACTTCCGTCGTGCAGCACGACCCGAACCATGACCGACCGAGGAACCGACCGCCCCGCGCGTGTTGCCCCCTCCTCCAATGCCGGCACCAAGGAGTCGCGGAGCCAAGCCGTCGTGTGCACGACGTTGATGATCACCCCATCACCGATCTCGGCCGCGAGTCGGGCCATCGCGGGACGGGTCGCGGCGAGGTGGATCGGCACGGTGTGCTGCGGCGGCTCGGCACGTTCGCTGCCGTAACCCTTGACCGTGAAGAACTCGCCCTCGTAGTCAGCAACCTGACCCGCCCAGGCCTGCCCGGCGGCCCGTAGGACGGCAACATAGTCACGTAGCCGCGCGAGGGGGCGGCTGGGGTCGATCCCGTGGAAGTCGCGGTTCCACCCCGGCGGCATGGTTCCCAGACCGAGGGTGAACCGGCCTTGCGAGATCTCCGCCAACGTCAGCGCTGCCACCGCGGCCGACACCGGTGACCTGCTCCAGGTCGCCACCGAGGTCATCAACGGCACGGTCGATGTCGCTGCGGCCAGAGACGCCGTGACCGCCACGCTGTCGTAGCGCGCCTCGCCCGCAGCCAGCACGGCAGCCCCTGCCGCCTCAGCCGCTCTGGCCACCGCGGCGTAGTCCGGCAGTGGCAGCGGCGGGACGGCAAGGCACAGGCCGAGATCGGCTCTTCTGCTGGAAGTATCAGGATCAGGTCGCACGGTCGGGGCTCGACCTTCAGGCCGTCGCGGCCCGGTGGGTCCTGGCCAATTCGACGTAGACGTCCGCATTCTGGCGAATCCGGGCGAGGTCCTCGTCGCTGAGCTCGCGACGGACCTTGCCGGGCACCCCGGCAACGAGCGACCGCGGCGGGATGACCGCGCCCTCGGGAACGACCGCCCCGGCCGCGATGAGGCTGCCCGTCCCGACGACCGCCCCGTTGAGGACCACCGCCCCCATCCCGATCAGGCAGTCGTCCTCGATGGTGCACCCGTGCAACACGGCCCGGTGCCCCACCGAGACCCCAGCCCCGATCGTCGTCGGGTGACCCGGGTCCGTGTGCACGACGACCCCGTCCTGCAGGTTGCTGCGCGGACCGAGCACGATCGGGTCGGTGTCGGCCCGCAGGACCGCGGTGTACCAGACGCTCGAGTCCTCGCGGAGGTCTACGGCACCGACGACGTCGGCGCTCGGGGCCACCCACGCGGTCGGGTCGACGTGCGGAACGCGCTCACCCAAGGAGATCATCATGGGCCCACCATCCCACGGGCCGCCTGAGTGCTGCTCTTCGCTCGAAGGGAGCGCCTCTCCCGCGGGGATCGAGGATCTTGAGATGGTGTCCGCGAGCGCAGGTCGCGGCGCATGACCAGACGCGGCATCCTGCTCGCCACAGCATCGGTCTGTCCGACGACCCCGAAGCCGGCGTGCTCGAACATCGCCCGGGTGCCCACGAAAGCCATCGTGGTGTCCATCCGTCCAGGTGGATCGACCGGGTGCGCTTCGACCGCGGGTGCCCCACGGGACGCCGCATAGGCGACTGCTCCCTCGAGAAGAGGACCGGTGATGCCGCGCCGCCGATGGCCGGCACGCACCACCACACAGATGATGCTCCACACCGCCACCTCGTCAATGGGTCGGATCAACGCGGAGGCCGCCAGTCGCGGGATCTCCTCGCGCGGACCGATCGAGCACCACCCCACCGGAACCTCATCCTGGTAGCCGACGACTCCCGGCGGGTTCGTGCGCTCGGTGAGGCGCCGTATGGCGCGCTCGCGGTCGCCGCCCCCGAGGGCGTCGATCTGTTTGGCGGTCAGCCGGTGCGACAGGCACCAACAGTGCGTTGCCCGCCGGTTCGGGTTGATGACATCTGCGAAGTCATCAAACCGTTCGGGCGTGACCGGGTGGACCGCGAAAGCCATGATCAAGTCAAGCACACCGGTCTCACCTCACCATTTTGGCCGTTGCCCCTGAAGACCCAACTCGGCCCACGGCCAGTACATTTCGACGCATGGCTATGGACCGCTCTTTCATCCGCGTCAAGGCAATGTTGGTGGCTCCTAGCGCTGACCGGGTCGCCCACGCGGTCAGCGTGAATCCCCCGACGTCCGAGCACCCTCATGGCTACCACCGGCTGATCGGAGGTTCCGTCGAGCTCGGTGAGTCCCATCGTGAAGCGATCCTGCGCGAGGTGCGGGAAGAACTCGGTGCGACGATCCGAGACCTGACCTATGGGGACGTCGTCGAGAACATCTTCCGCATCAACGGCGTGCTCGGCCACGAGGTCGTGTTCGTGTACACCGGGCGGCTCGAACCGGCGCCAGAGCAGAGCGGGGCGACGCTGACAGAGAGCGACGGCAGCGTCGTGCCGGTCGTGTGGCGTCCCTTCGACGACAGGGACGAGCCGCTCCCGCTGTTCCCAGCAGCTGTCACCCGACTACGGGGCCTGACTGGTCGATGAGGGCACTTGCGGGTAGCCCTCCGTGCGGGCCACCTTGCGGCGCAGTGACCGGGCGTCCTGGATCAACCCGACGGCCAGCGCGGCACCCACCCCTTCCCCGGCCCGGATCCGCAAGTCAAGGACGGGTTCGAGC
>JBDTAU010000343.1:0-7923 GCA_039924465.1 Dermatophilaceae bacterium | reverse complement strand
GCTCGTTCACGCTCGTGGAGGTGCGCCAACCTGGTGACGTCGACCGTGCCTATGGTGCTCATGGTGGTCATCCTCCCGACTTTGACGAGGATGCGGAAGAGGGGGTTGGCTCAGGCCCGGGAGCGTGGATTCCGAAGGCGATGCGCACTGTGGCTACTGATCCGTGCGGGAGATCGAGCTGGGGGGCTGTCGCCGAGGCCCCGCTCGACGGCATACTGCCGGTATGTTCCCGAGCGGTTACCGCGGCCTCAGCCTGTGGCACGACTCGATCGCCGACGGGTTGTCGCCGCGACCGGCGCTCGGTGGGGACCTGGACGCAGATGTGGCGATCGTCGGGGCGGGCTACACCGGTCTGTGGACCGCCTACCACCTGATCACGGCCGATCCCGGACTGCGGATCGTCGTCATCGACAAGGAGGTCGCCGGCTTCGGCGCCTCGGGACGCAACGGAGGGTGGTGCTCGGCGCTCTTCCCCGTCTCCTTGCACCGGATGGCGGCTGAGAGCGGTCGGGATGCCACCGTGCGAATGCAGCACCGGTTGCACGAGGTGGTCGAGGAGATCGGACAGACCGCCACGGCGGAGGGGATCGACTGCCACTTCGACCAGGGCGGCTCCCTGTCCGTGGCCCGCAACCCGGCCCAGCTCGAGCGCCTTGCGGACGAGGTTGCCGAGTATGCAGAATTTGGCTTCGGCCCGGAGCACCATCGGGTCCTGTCCGTGCAAGAGGTCGGTGAGTTCGCCTCGATGGAGGGGTCGCTCGGCGGTGTCTGGACGCCGCACTGCGCAGCGATCCACCCGGCCAGGCTGGTCCGCGGCCTCGCCGATGCCGTGGAGCGGCGTGGGGTGACGATCCACGAGCAGACCGCTGCTCTGCAGGTCCACAGCGGCCAGGTGGTCACCCGGAGCGGGACGATCCGGGCCGAGCACGTGGTGCTCGCGACCGAGGGCTACACCCCGACGGTGGCTGAGCGTCGTCGGGCGATCGCCCCGATGTACTCGCTGATGATCGCCACCGAGCCCCTCGGGGACGAGATCTGGGAGCAGATCGGTCTGGCCGGACGATCGACCTTCGCCGACAACCGGCACCTCGTCATCTATGGCCAGCGGACCCGTGATGGCCGGATCGCCTTTGGCGGCAGGGGAGCTCCCTACCACTACGCCTCACGGGTGTCAGCCGCCTTCGACCGTGACGAACGCGTGCACGGGATGCTTCGGCGCATCCTCATCGAGCTGTTCCCGGTCCTGCGGGACGTGGTGTTCACCCATGCGTGGGGTGGCAACCTGGGTGTCCCGCGTGACTGGTTCCCGTCCGTCCGGCACGACCGCCAGACCGGGTTGGGCTTTGCCGGCGGTTACGTCGGCGACGGGGTCGCGACCTCGGCGCTCGCCGGCCGGACCCTGGCTGCGATGATCCGGGACGACGACCCCGAGGACCTGGCCACCCTGCCGTGGGCCGGCCGCCGGTCACGGCGGTGGGAGCCGGAGCCGCTGCGCTGGCTGGGGGTCAACGCCGTCACCGCACTGATGACCTCGGCTGACTGGTCCGAGCAGCGGACCGGACGTCCGTCCCGCGCTGCCGCCACGTTCTGGGGGGCCCTGGGCCAGTAGCACGGCTCCTCGAACTTGGCCGGGCAAGCCGGGGCGAGGTCATCGGCGGAGGGTCAGCGGTGACCGGTCTGGAAAGCGCCACCCCGCAGGACCGGGACGCTGCGGCTCTGGTCCTGCTCGGCCGCGATCTGGACATCACCGGGGAAGCCCTTCTCGATCAACTCCCGACCGCTCCCGCACTCGGCCAGGGCCGGGCCCAGCCGCTCCCTTACATCACGGTAGGCCGCGAGAGCGACCTGCGCCTCGGGCGACAGCAGGAGCGGCCCGGCCCGGTGCCCGAGGGTGCCGACGAGGGCGTCGATGATGCCGCCGGCTCCCCACAGGTCCTCGACCGCAGGGCGCAACGACCCGTCGGGCCACCGCTCGCCGGCGGGGACGATGAGGATCGCGGGAGGTCCGGGTGGGGTGCCGCCGCCCGCCGGCTCACGGGAACCATCCGGACTGTCAGACCGGGTGATCGCCGCGGCCGCGAGACGGTCTGCGAGCCAGTGGCCGACCGCGGAGCGGTTGCGCAGCGATCCGGCGACCACGGTCGCCCCCGCCTCGGCAAGGACGGCGCTGATCGTGGAGCCATTCGGGGAGGGGAGCACGAGCCGTGCAACGCCCTCGGCGGCGCGAATCGATCCGGGGGACAGGCTGATCCGGCCCTGTGCGGTGGCCTCGGTGGCCTCGGTTGCCTCGGTGGCCTGGGTGGCCTGGGTACGGGGTCCGGCCAGGGCCGCGTCGTGGTCGCGGGCGAAGGATTCCGCCCCGGCTGCGCCCCACCGGTAGGGCAGCACCGCGGTCCCGGCGTCGCTGGCGACCGAGACGCAGGTGGTGAAGCTCAGCACGTCGACGACGACGGCGGTGACCGGGGAGCCGCGCTCAGCGGCATACCGGCACAAGGACCGTGCCCCGCTGGGACCCCACTCGACGCGAACGGTGTGGCGGTCCTGACTGTGCCAGCCGGTCACGCCGGGTCCGGGTCGAGCTGGGCGACGAGGCGCTTGCCGGCAGTGCGGCGGTAGGAGGCGTCGACCAACTCGGCGACCTCGACCCAGTCGACGTGGTCGACGCCACCCGCGGGGCGGAAGTCGAGGCCGACCCAGCCGTAGGGTCCGTAGTAGCCAGGCACGTAGAAGCGGTCGTCCTGGAGCAGCGCCAGCCGATCCTCCGGGTCCGGGAGGACGATCAGCGAGCAGCCGTAGCGGACCGGGTCGTGGTCGCCCTTGATGACCCCGCCAAAGATCGCGAAGACCTTCGTGGTGAAGAAGTGTGGACGCCCGTGGGAGACCTTCTCGTCCGCGCCGGGCAGCGCGAGGCAGAGCTCGCGGACCCGCGCCAGGTGCGGATCGCCGGGGTCGATCGACAGGGGGTGGCTCATGGACACCACCGTAGGGCGATCAGGGGGCGCAGGCTCCACCGCAGCCACCGTGGCCGCAGCCACACCCGCCGCCGCCGCAAGCGCAGCCGCCCCCACCGCACCCACCGCCGGCCGCGACCGGCTCGAGGGCCTCATGCTGGGTGTCCCAGGCCTGCTGCAACGCCTGCGTGAAGACCTCGGGGGGCTGCGCGCCCGAGACGCCGTACTTGCGGTCGAAGACGAAGAACGGGACCCCCTCAATGCCCAGCATCTTGGCGGTGGCCTCGTCGCTGCGGACGTGGTTGCCGTAGCCCTCGGACTCGAGCATGGCGTGCACGGACGGACCGTCGAGTCCGATCTCGCTCGCGAGCTGGACCAGGGTGTCGCGGTCACCCACGGGGAGCCCATCGGTGAAGTACGCCTTCATCAGCCGCTCGATGGCTGCATCGGCCAGGCCCTGCTCGTCGGCCAGGTGCACGACGCGGTGGGCGTCGAAGGTGTTGCCGTGACGGACCCGGTCCCAGTTGAACTCCACCCCGAGGTCGGCGCCAGCCTGCGCCAGTGACTCGTGCTGGGCTGTGGCGGCCTCGCGGGTGGTGCCGTACTTGTTCGCGATCCGGTCGACGATGTCCTCATCCGAGACGGCCGGCGCATTCCGGTCGAGTTCGTAGCTGTGCCAAGTGATCTCGAGCTCATCGCGATGCTCGAAGGTCGCCACAGCGGCCTCAAGTCGGCGCTTGCCGAGGTAGCAGAACGGGCAGACGATGTCGGACCAGATGTCAATCTTCACGGTTCGAATCTAACTGGTCACCCGACTGATGATGGCATGGGCACTCTCCATCGGCCTGGTTTCGGGGAGCCAGTGGCCCGCGTCCACCTCGATGAGCTTGTAGGGTCCGGACACGTGCTCGCGGGTCAACTCGACGGCTCGCCGGCCGAGGGCGAAGTCGTGTGAGCCCCAGACGAGGGTCGCGGGGACCGTGACCCGGCGGGCCCGGACGTGGGAGGACCGGGCCGCCCGGTACCAGTTGATCGGGGGCTTGATCGCCTGGGGCGTCGCCAGCCGAGCGGCGTAGCGCTCCACGTCCCGCGGGGGTAGGCCGGTGCGGCCCATCAGGTGCCGGAACCGGGACGCCAGCCAGCGCTCGGGGAGGACCGGCACCTGGAAGGCAGCCATGTACCACGACCGGCGCAACTGATCCGGTGTGCGCCAGGCCCGGGACAGGGCTCGGGGGTGCGGGGTGGACAGCACCGTCACCGAGGCGATCCGGTCCGCGTGGTTGCCTGCCGTGAGCCAGGCCACGGCGCCACCCCAGTCGTGCCCGACGAGGTGCACCTGCTCGTGGCCGGTGGCATCAGCGAGCGCAATGACGTCGCCGACGAGGTGCTCCAAGCGGTACGCGGCGACGCTGTCGGGCCGGGCGCCGGGGGAGTAGCCACGCTGGTCCGGAGCGAGGGTCCGCAACCCCGCCTGGTGCAGGAGCGGCGCGACCCGATCCCAACTCGTCCGGTCGGTGGGGAAGCCGTGGAGCAGGAGGACTGGAGCTCCGTCGGCAGGTCCCTCGTCGGTGACGTCGAAGCGGAGTCCAGCGTGCTCGAGCAGGTGGATCCGGTCAGCGGCCATGGCTCATCATCGCGGTCGGCAGCGGCCTGGAGCCAGCCCCCGGCCGGAGGGATCCGGGAGCCGGCCAGCTGGCGGACGCCGGGCACCGTCCGGCGCGGCTCATCAGGGTGTGGCCCCGAGGTGGAGGTCGAGGCCTCGGCGCCTCGCCCTACGCTGGGGCCATGGCGTCCCCCACCTTGTCTGCAGCCGGTCGGCTGACCCGGCGCTGGTGGAACTTCTCGCACGTGGGGCTCCTCTTCGGCGCCGCCTGGTTCCTCGCGTCCTGGGCTCCGAGCCTGCTGCCTCGGACCTGGTACTACCAAGGCCTCATCAGTGGGCTGTCGGCCGCCTTCGGCTACGGGCTCGGCGTGCTCGTGGCGTGGCTGGTGCGGCACGTCGCGCGCCTGCTCCAGATGCGGATCACGGTCGGCCCGGAGCCTGCCGCATGGCTGCGGGTTGCCGGCTACGTCTTCGGCGCTCTCGTGGTGGTCGTCATCACGATCACGAACGTGCGCGCGCAGGGGCGGACGGCGGCCGTGGTGCACCTGCCGGCGCTCGGACCGTTCGACTGGCTGCGGTCCATCGCCCTCGCGGCCGCGATCGCGGCCCTGCTGGTCGGCGTGGCCCGGCTCCTGCGCCGGCTCACCCGGCGGCTCGCCGAGGCCGCCGGTCAGGTGCTGCCCCGGGCGATCGCCTCGGCAGTCGCCGTGGTGATCGTCGTCGTGGTGACCCTGTGGGTCTCCGACAACGTGCTCTTCCACCGGGGCATGCAGGGCTTCGCGAGCATCGCGGCCCAAGTGGACGCCAAGTCGCCCGAGGGCCGGGTGGCTCCCACCTCGGCGCTGATCTCCGGCGGTCCGGGGTCGCTCGAGAGCTATGACAGCCTCGGCTACGAGGGTCAGTTCTTCGTCACGAGTGCTCCGACGGCTGCCGAGATCTCCGCCGCCACGGGAGCAGCAGCGACCGAGCCGATCCGGGTCTATGCCGGGCTCTCCAGCGGACGCAGCATCGACGCGGTGGCGGACGGCGTCGTCGCAGAACTCGAGCGGACGCACGCCTTCGATCGCAAGGTGCTGGCCGTCATCACCTCGACGGGGACCGGGTGGGTCGATGACTGGTCGGTCCAGGCGATCGAGTACCTCTCCGACGGGGACAGCGCCGTCGCCTCGATGCAGTACTCCTTCCTGCCGAGCGCGATGGCCGTCATCACCGATCGGGCGACGCCGCGGGAGGCGGGCCAGGCGCTCTTCGATCGGATCCACGCCCGTTGGGCGCAACTGCCGGAAGGCGAGCGCCCGCAGTTGGTGGTCGGGGGCGAGTCGCTCGGCTCCTACGGGGGCCAGGCTGCCTTCGCGGACGCGCGCGACATGCTCGCTCGGGCGCAGGGCGGGGTGTGGGTCGGGACCCCGAGTTTCACGGACGTTGCCCATGAGCTGACCGCCGCTCGCAACCTGGGCTCACCCGAGATCGCACCGGTCATCAAGGACGGTCGGAACATCCGCTTCGTCACCGCGGCCAACCAGATCACCAAGGACTACTACGGACGCCCGTATGGCGCGTGGGACTTCCCCCGCTTCGTCTATGCGCAGCATCCGTCCGACCCGGTCGTCTGGTGGGACCCCGCCCTGCTCGGCGCCGAGCCGGACTGGCTGCGTGAGCCGCTCGGACGCGATGTGAACCCGGCCGTCAGCTGGATCCCGTTCGTGACGTTCTGGCAGTTGACCACGGACATGGCGGTGGGCCACGACCCGCCTGACGGCTATGGGCACCGCTACGGGGCCGAACTCGTCGCTTCCTGGGCGGCGGTGCTCGGCGACATCCCGGGTCAGGACCACTCCGCTCTCATCGCGGGGATCACCGCAACCGTGAGTCGCACCGAGTAGGGCGAGCTCCGCGATCTGCATTAATACGACGAATGCCGTGCAATTGGCGTCGGCATCGTCGTACACTCGAAAATGCCCTCCGCAGGCAGCGCCGGGGGCCTGTCTGAAGAAACGGCTGACTGATGACCACGACTGCGCCTCGGACTGAACGACTCACCGATCCCACGCCCCCAGCACCTCGCGAGAGTCCATCCAGGGGGCGGCGCTTCTACAAGATCGTGACGACCACCGATCACAAGGTCATCGGCAACCTCTACTTCGCGACGACGTTCGTCTTCTTCCTCCTCGGCGGCCTGATGGCGCTGCTCATCCGGGCTGAGTTGCTCGCCCCGGGCCTGCAGGTCGTGGACGACCCGGAACAGTTCAACGAGCTGTTCACCATGCATGGCACCATCATGCTGCTGCTCTTTGCGACCCCGCTCTTTGCCGGCTTCGCCAACGCGATCATGCCGCTGCAGATCGGCTCGCCCGACGTCGCGTTCCCGCGGCTCAACATGTTCGCCTACTGGCTCTACCTCTTCGGTGGCCTGATCACGGTCTCGGGCTTCCTCACCCCGCAGGGCGCGGCCGCGTTCGGCTGGTTCGCCTACGCACCGCTGTCTGACGTCACCTACAGTCCCGGCCTCGGTGGCGACCTGTGGACCTTCGGCCTCGCGCTCGCTGGTTTCGGCACGATCCTGGGGGCGGTCAACTTCGTCACGACGATCATCTGTCTGCGCGCCCCCGGCATGACGATGTTCCGGATACCGCTGTTCACCTGGACGGTCATGGTCACCTCGCTCATGGTGCTGACGGTCTTCCCGGTCCTGGCTGCCGCGCTCTTCGCCCTCGGCGGTGACCGACGCTTCGCGATGCACATCTTCGATGCCGAGAACGGCGGGGCGATGCTGTGGCAGCACCTGTTCTGGTTCTTCGGCCACCCCGAGGTCTACATCATCGCGTTGCCCTTCTTCGGGATCATCAGCGAGGTCATCCCGGTCTTCTCGCGCAAACCCCTGTTCGGCTACAAGACCATGGCGTTCGCGACGATCGCCATCGCCGCCCTCTCGACCTCGGTGTGGGCCCACCACATGTACGTCACCGGACAGGTGCTGCTGCCGTTCTTCGCCATCATGTCGATGCTCATCGCGGTGCCCACCGGGCTGAAGTTCTTCAACTGGATCGGCACCATGTGGGGTGGCAAGGTCAGCATGGACACACCCATGCTGTGGGCGATGGGCTTCCTGGTCACCTTCCTGTTCGGTGGCCTGACCGGCGTCATCATCGCCAGCCCGGCGCTCGACTTCCAAGTCTCCGACACCTACTTCATCGTCGCCCACTTCCACTACACGGTGTTCGGTACGGTCGTCTTCGCGATGTTCTCGGGCTACTACTTCTGGTGGCCCAAGCTGACCGGTCGGATGCTCGATGAGAAGCTGGGCAAGATCCACTTCTGGATGCTGTTCATCGGCTTCCATCTGACGTTCCTGATCCAGCACTGGCTCGG
>JBDTAU010000342.1:0-2732 GCA_039924465.1 Dermatophilaceae bacterium | reverse complement strand
CAACTGGGCCGCGAACTTCCTCGTCGCGGCGACCTTCCTCAGCCTCGGCAACCTCATCACCCGCCAAGGCACGTTCTTCCTCTACGCCGCCATCGCCGTCGGGGCGTTCGTCTTCTTCCTCGCCAAGGTCCCCGAGACCAAGGACCGCACCCTGGAGCAGATCCAGGACGACCTGGCCACCAGCGACGAGCACACCACCAAGGAGACCCCATGAGCGACATCACCATCAACGCCGTGACCGGCGCCAGCATCGACAGCGTCGAGGTCAGCGCCTACACCGTGCCCACCGATGCGCCAGAGGCCGACGGCACGATCAGCTGGGACTCCACCACCATGGTCCTGGTCCGAGCCCGCTCCGGCAACGTCGAGGGCATCGGGTGGACCTACGGCCCGACTGCCTGCGCGACCCTGATCAGCGACAAGCTCGCCGGGCTCGTGAAAGGACGCAACGCGATGGACGTCACCGGATCCTCTCAGTCGATGATCAGAGCAGTGCGCAACGCCGGCCGCCCCGGCATCGCCGGCTACGCCATCTCCGCAGTCGACGTGGCCTTGTGGGACCTCAAGGCCCGGCTGCTCGACCTCCCCCTGCACCACCTCTTCGGCGCCGTCATCACCAAGGTGCCGGTCTACGGCAGCGGCGGCTTCACGACGTACGACGCCCGGCAGTTGCGCGAGCAACTGAGCAGGTGGGCGGTCCAGGAGCAGATCCCCCGGGTCAAGATCAAGATCGGGCAGTCTTGGGGGACCGAGACCGAACGCGACCTCGACCGGATGCGACAGGCCCGGGCCATCATCGGTGACGACACCGAGCTGTTCGTCGACGCCAACGGCGGCTACACCCGCAAACAGGCGATCCGCGTCATGGCAGCCGCGGCCGACCTGGACGTGCGCTGGTTCGAGGAGCCGGTCTCCTCCGATGACCTCGACGGCCTGCGCGAGGTGCGCGACGCCGTCCCCGCCGACGTCACCGCCGGCGAATACGGGTACGACCTCTACTACTTCCGCCGGATGTGCGCAGCCCTCGCCGTCGACTGCCTCCAGGCCGACGTCTCACGCTGCGGCGGTATCACCGAATTCATGAGGGTCGCCGCTGTAGCGGCATCCTTCGGCCTGCAGATATCAGGCCACTGCGGACCACACCTACACGCCCACGTCGCCGCAGCGACGCCCAACCTGCGCCACCTCGAGTGGTTCCACGACCACGTCCGCATCGAGTCGATGTTCTTCGACGGCACCCTCGACCCGCAGGGAGGGACCATCACCCCGGATGACGACGCGCCGGGTAACGGCCTGACCCTCCGGGTCGCTGACGCCGAGCGTTACCGCGTCGCCTAACACGTGGCTAGCAGCCGACGATGATCGGGACACCGAGAGCCCAAGGCTATCATCGGGCCGGTGACATCAGGGAGAGAACTCCCCTCTGGGTCAGCCTTCGAGTTCCTCTCCGGGCCGCGTCTGCGCTGTGAGGCGTCGGGCTCGCTCTCGATGACAGCCCGCACTCTCGTAGAGCCGACTCGCGAGACGAGCCAACTGCGTGCTTCCCTCGGGGCTCCCCCGGTTAACCATGACTGCCGCCTGCGCTGCCGCCTGCGCGGCGTCGCTCAGATCCAGTGTCGCTGCCTCCTGCTCACGTCTTGCCTTGGCCAACAACTCCTCGTGACCTCGTCCGCCTTCACCTCCCGACGAACGTGTCGATTCTCGCGCGATCGGGCAGCGGGGAGCTTTCGACTTCTCGTTCATCTGAGCAGTGAACCTGTGCAGTCTGGGTGAATGCCCCGGCCCTTCTGTGTGACGCCTGTGCGATGGCTTCGTGTCGTGTAGGACCCGCCGGGTGCCCTGGGTGCCCCTTCCGCCATGGCGCCCGGGGCCCACCAGGAGCCCGACCCAACCCGCATGGGAGATCAGCGACCGGCTAGCCCACTTCTCCTGGCCCATCGATCAGAAGGTGGGGAGCCACCTCATCGTCAGCTCACCGGCCGACTGCACCTTCGATCACCGCTAAGACGGCGCGTCAGTCCACTACAGGCTGCCGCCCTGAGCCCAAATAGTGCCCGCCTCGGCCTACCCATCCGCAGCACGTCCCGGTCTTGGGGCGGGTCGAGGAGTCCTTCGTAATCCAGGGCGGGTGGTCATGGAGGTCGATTTCGTCGAAAACGAACTGGTCTCGAGTTACTCACCACGACCGGGTTCGAGTTCTCCCAGACTGGCGGAGTGCGCACCATCGACACCACCGGCTCAGCCGGCGCCAACGTCGGGATCGTCGCTGTGGTCTCCGGCGACCTCGGGCAGAGCGCGCATCCACATCATGACGCGACCGATGCTGTTGCACATGCGAATGTAGCGACGGCGAGGGTCTCGAGGCGCCGGATCCGCAGTCCATGGGGCACACGAGGCGCTTCTGATGGACGTTCGCGATTACTTGCGGTACAGCATGCTTGCGCTAGGGCAAATATCGGATAGAATTGCCAAACGACAACAGCGCCGCCAGCGGTGCGCGTAAGGGTTCGTCAGAAGGAGAAGCGTCATGGCCAATGTCAGCGATTTCATCATTCAACGGATCCGTGAGTGGGGGGTGAGTCGGGTCTTCGCATTCCCCGGGGACGGCATCGGAGAGTTCGACGGCGCCCTCGGCGCAGCGCAGCGCGAAGGCGACGGCCTCGACTACATCCGCCCGACGCACGAAGAGATCTGCTCGCTGATGGCAACGGCGCACGCCAAGTTCACCGGCG
>JBDTAU010000341.1:0-3838 GCA_039924465.1 Dermatophilaceae bacterium | reverse complement strand
CAGCGTGCCCGCCCATGCCGTCGGCAAGGACGAGCAGGTGCGGCCCGGCATAACCGGAGTCCTCGTTGCGCGACTTGGGGCCCAGGCCGAGATCGGAGCGCGCGGCGTAGCGCAGGGCGATGGCCATCGCCTCAGCCTCGCAGCTCGAGCACGGTCTTGCCGATGCGCAGCACTGTCCCCACCTCGACCGGGCGTGGCGTGGACAACTTGTCCCGACTATGGGCATCGCGGCCCATGTAGGTGCCGTTGGTCGAGCCGAGGTCCTCCACCATCCACCCTGCGCCGCCCGAATAGATGCGACAGTGCCGCCCGGAGGCGTAGTCGTCGTCGAGGACCAGCGTGCACTCGGGGTTGCGGCCGATGAGGATGCCGGCGCCGCGTAGGGGCAGCGAGGTGCCGACGAGGGGCCCCTCGGTGACGACGAGGGTGGTGGGGGTCGCCTTGCCGCGACCACGACCCGCGGGTGCGGCCACCGGCGCCGGCATCCCCACCGGAGTCGCACCCGCTCCGGTGGGCTCCCCGGCCCGTGCTGTGGTGGAGGTCTTCGCCTGACGTTTGCGGGCCTGGCGCTGCGATCGCCGCGAGACCTGGGTCCCGTAGATGTCGGTGCGCAGCACCCCGACGATGCTGAAGATGAAAATCCACAGCAGGACGAGCAGGCCCAGCCGCAGCAGGGTCAGGGTGAGTTCACTCATCCGTCACCGCCGACCGGCGCGGAAGGTCGCGGAGGTGCGACCGATCGTGACGCGGTCGCCGTCCTGAAGGCGCTGGCTGGTGATGCGGTCGCCGTTGACGAAGGTGCCGTTGGTCGAGTTGAGGTCCCGGATCGAGGTGATCAGGTGCGGCCCGTCGTTGGTCACCCGGATCTCGCTGTGCCGCCGTGAGACACCGGGGTCATCGATCACGACGTCAGCGCTCTCGTCCCGGCCCAGCGTCGTCAGGCTGCCGAGCAGCGGGTAGCGGTCGCCGTTGATGTCGAGCCACGGCCGCGCGGCTGGATTGGACCGGACCGGGCGCTGCGGGGGCAGCCGCTCGTCCACCGCGGTCCCGGACGGGGCCCGGTGCTCGGCCTGGGGCCGTGCCGGCTCGGGTCGGCGCGGGTCGGCGCCGGCCCGCTTGGCGGTCGCCGGCCGGACCCGGAAGACACCCGTCTCCAGGCCCTCACCCTCGAGCAGGTGCACCTCAAGGGGTCCCCCCGGCTGGTAGCCCTGTGAGTCGGCGTGCTCCTGAGCGGCGGCGACCAGGTCCTCACTGAGGTCGTCCTCGTAGTCGCCGAGCCGTGCGTAGTCGGTCTCGCTGAGCTCGATGGTGTAGAGGTTCGGCACCATGGCCCGGCCATGGCCCAGCAGCGCGGCCTTGTCGTCCATGGCGCGGCGGATCGCCGAAGCGATCTCGACCGGCTGGACCTCGGACTTGAACGCCTTGGCGAAGGCACCGTGGACAGCCTTGGCGAGCCCGTGCTCGACCCGGTTGATGATTCCCACGTGTGGCTCCTCCTCCTGATGGGGCGCTCCATCGTATCCGGAGGGACCTGCCCCGACCCCATCCGGCGCCCGCGCCCCGCTGCACGGGTTTGTCCGGGGCGCGGAAGGTGAGACCATTTCGCGGGCCCTGGTTATGCAGACCTCAGGTCGACGGGTAGTCGACGGGTCGTGAACAAGGAGGACTCTGATGAGCGGGGACGACACCGCGGGACGTCGAAGCGACGACAGGACTGACGAATCCGGCCTGCCCGGCCGTCGGCAGAACCACGGGGTGCCGGGCGCTTTTGAGCTGCCCCTGCCGGTGCCCGCGAGTGATCCGTGGGCCACCACGTGGGACCTCGTGGACGACCCCGACTCCGACTCCGACCTGCCCGACATCCAGAGTCCGTATGCCGCTGAGCCGGAGAGCGTCACGCCCGACCCCTCCGTGCCGGAGGAGATCGACCACCCGGCCTGGCGGCCCCAAGGCTCTCCGGCCGAGCCCGAGCCGGCCTCCACCCCCGACCCGGCGCCCCACCTGGCTTCCAACCACGACCCGGCGCCCGAGTCGACCGCTGCGGTGGACTCCGCCGCGGTCGCTGCGGGAGCGAGCTCCCGAGCTGACTCACGGGCCTACGGCAAGGGGAGGGCGGTCCGGCCCAGCGCCGAGGACCTCATCTCCGTCCGCTCGAAGGGCGAGCGGCAGCGAGCGAAGGCCACGGGCGGGCTGCGCCGGGCGTTCGGTCTCGGCCCGGGCAGGGCCGAGCTGCTCGAGCGGGACCGGATCGAGCGGATCGCCCGGCCGGTCAACGGACGCAAGACCATCATGGTGATCAACACCAAGGGCGGCGGCGGCAAGACCCTCGTCACGCTGATGCTGGCCAACTATCTCGGCCGCTACCGGTCCGGCTCGGTGCTCGCGTGGGACAACAACGAGACCGAGGGCACGCTCGGGATGCGCGCCCCGTCACAGCCGCACCACCGCACCGTCGTGGACCTGCTCGGCGCGCTGCCGCAGATCGCGCACAACCCGACTGCCGGCCCGGCCGAGCTGGAGCACTGGGTGCGCGAGCAGCGGGGGCTCGGCTTCGACGTGCTCGCCTCGGCCGATGACGATGAGGCGATGCGGGTTGTCGGGGAGGGTGAGTTCAACACGCTGCACGAGCAGCTCGCCCGCTTCTACCGCACGATCGTCATCGACACCGGCAACAACCGGCTCTCGTCCAACTGGCTCGCGGCCGCCGCGCAGGCGGACCTGCTGGTCTTCGCCACCTCGCTCAAGGACGACACGTCGGTCGTGGCCGCCAAGAACCTCGACGCCCTCGTCGCGATGGGCCGGGAGGACCTGGTCAAGAACGCGGTCTGCGTCATCTCGCACACGTCCGCGCGCGGTGACCTCGGTGCCGGCGTGCACACGCGGGAGCACTTCGAGCAGTGGGTCCGGGCTGTCGTCGACATCCCCTTCGACCCGATGCTGACCCCCGGGCTGCACCTCGATCCGCTCAAGATCGGGAAGAAGACCCACGACGCCTGCATGGAGATGGCTGCCGTCGTCGTCGACGGTCTCTGACGGTTCAGTCAGACCCGAGCCAGCGGTCACGACTCAGTCGTCGGCCTGGGCGAACCGTCGATAGGCCCCGGTCGCGTCGGCGAGGAAGCGCTGGATGGCAGCGCGTTCGGCCGGGGTGAACCGCTCGGTGATCGCGTCGAGCCCATCGAGCAGCTCGCGCAACTGGGCGCGGACCTGACCGTTGGCGCTCTCGGTCGCCAGCAACCGCACCCGGCGCCGGTCGGCGGTGTCCCGCTCGCGTTGCACGTGGCCGGCGGCCTCGAGCCGGTCGACGACGTCGGTCATGGCGCCCGGCGTGATCCCGAGTCGCGAACTGAGCTCGCGTGGGCCGACGGGGACGGCGGCATACGCGATGTGGCTCATGGCGGCGAAGTCCGTCGGGTTCATCTCAAGCCTGCGGGCCAGGGCGGCTGAGGCGTCGGTGCTGGCGCTCCCCAGGGCGCGCAGGGCCTGGGTCTCGGGGGCGTGCGGCCGTGGGGCCTGCGCGGTCGTCTGCGCGGTCGTCTGTGAGGTGGCCTGCTCGGTGGTCTGCGCGGGGTGCTTTGGCCTTGCCATGGTCATACCCTACCGACTTAATATATTATGGTTCCTGAAATGTCAGGGGAACGAAAGGAATGATCGTGACGGACACCAGTAGCGCAGCCGCGGACCCGCGGGCACGCCGACGGTGGTTCGGACTCGTCGCCATCAGCATCGCAGTGGCCCTGATCATCGTCGACTCGACGATCGTCAACGTCGCCATCCCCTACATCGTCGACGACATCGGGCTGACCTCGTCGCAGGTCCAGTGGGTCCAGGAGTCTTA
>JBDTAU010000340.1:0-2554 GCA_039924465.1 Dermatophilaceae bacterium | reverse complement strand
TCGCTCTCGTCGCCGCAACCGCGGCAGGTGCGCTGCTATTGGCGATCTCCTCGTCGGCGGTAGTAACCCTGCCGTACCTACTCACCTGGGTGGCGGCGCCGGCCGCGGTAGTACTCGTTCTACTACTAGTCGGCGGACGTGCACTCCTGTGGCGGCGCCTGGCTGTCGGGATCATGACCGGGTTTTGGATCGGGCTCGTCTCCACGATCGGGCTCGAGATAGTTCGCGAAACGGGGTTTCGAGGGTTCCATTCGATGCCCGGGGACCTGCCGATGCTGATCGGCATCAAGGTCTTGGGAAGGATGGTGATGCAGGGCCCGGACCTGTCGTCGAATCTGGCGGGCTGGGGCTTTCACTTCTGGAACGGCGCCATGTTCGGCATCATCTTCGTGCTCCTGATCGGCGGCTTCCCACGCAGTGGCGGCGTCGTCGGCTCCTGGGCAGCAGCCGGTATGGGGGCGCTCTACGGGGTGGTGCTGGGAACCGGGTTTCTGCTCAGCCCGTTGTCGGTGGTTACCGGAGCCGGCATCTTCGGCGCCAACTCCGGGCCACCATACGTAGTGACCGTCTACCTGGCGCACCTCGTGTTCGGCGCAATCCTCGGACTGCTCACCCACCACTTCGCCCGAACCATGGCGCCGTTATGGACCCCAGTGATCGACATCCTCAAACCGGCGACCCGCCCCACACCTGAACCGCAACCGCCCGCCGACGTCCGAACCAAAGCGTGAGAGACATTCTGGATCACGAGGGAGGCGCCAAACGGCAGCCCAGATCCAGTATGTGGCGCATAAAAGCTGGTGTGACATCCGGTAGGACTCCGCCCGTACAGTCGGTGTAGCAGCGCGGGCGTACGGACCGGATCTGGTTATCGGTGCGGGCCCCGTCGCATCGAAATTGTGAGTCTGGTGTACCCGGCGGCACTCGCTCGGTACCGTAGCCTCGGACGCATCAATAACCGGAGGTAAGTCTTGAGCACAGTTACGCCTGATCATCCCGTCGAGGGCAAGTCTCTACGAGGTCCGAGACCAATTCGCGCAACGCTGCACGGCCGCAACGAAGGAGGGGCACGGACGGCGGTGACTACCCGAAGCGGGCTGTCGCTCGTCACGGACGAGCCGATCGGTCACGGTGGGACCGGCACCGCCCCAACGCCGCTCGAGACCGTCATCGGGGCCCTGTGTGGTTGCAGCGCAGTGACGTTTCAGCGCGCCGCCGGAGAGTCAGGACTCGATTATGAGGGAATCGACTTCGATGCTGCATATCGCCTGGACCGGCGCGGGCTACTGGGAGAGGCCGAGGTCCGGCCCTACTTCGACGCCGTCGAGGTCGAGGCTCGGGTCCAGACGTCCGCGCCGGCAACGCTGTTCGATCAGGTCGTCAAGATCACTGAACACCGCTGCCCGGTGCGTAACCTGCTCGTCGACGCGGGAGTGGCACTCGTGATCAACTGGAGCGCGGTCACCGACTGAACACGCACCCTAACCGTTCAATGCTCAGGTTCGCCGCGCCGGCGGCAGCCGAGCAGCAAACCTATGTTGGCCACACAGAACGGCACGAGGTAGGTCAGCCCAATCTTGATCCACGTGCCAGCGTCGGCGTGCCCAGAAATGACCACGTCGAGCTGGTTGATGGCGAACAGCACAGAGCCGACCAGTAGCGCTATCACGATGGTGCGAGTCAGATTGCGGCGATGTACGACGACCCGCAGCGCTTCGCTCGTACAGCACCACGTCAGCTGCGGCTCAGTGTTGTTCATAGGCACCGGCCCAATTGCAACGCAATCACGCCGGCATCGCGATACACCACGCCGCGGCCACGGCCTTTGTGACAAGGATGGCTCATACAGAGACCTCGTTGATCAAGCGCCCAACCCGCTCTTGCACCCGGACCAGCGGCCGCAGGTGGAAGGCGAGGTCGCGCTCGATGTGGCGGGTCGGCCGGCGGCGGGTGGGCATTCGACGATCCGACACAATCATGACGTCGACTCTATGTCGGGCGTAGTCAGCCGCAGTCGTCAACGCAGCTCTTCCCGGGCACGACTCGGCCCGGACATCACCATGCCCGGCGGGACACCTCTGACGTCGACGGCCCCGACACCGCTCAACTGGCCTGAGTCGATCAAAATCCCAGCGGAGCGGTAGCGCCCGTGAATCGAGTGCTGTGCCAGCGCGCTCGAGACCGGCACTTAGCGCCCGGTCGAGGACGCGATTCTCTGGACTCGGGCGGGCGTCCACTCCGAATGTCAGCCGGTGCCCGTCCAGCGTCTGACCGACTTGCCCCGATACCTCGACCTTCGGCTCCACGCTGAAACGAAACGCCTCTGCGCGGACTGTCGCGCTACCCGTGTCGCCACTCGTCACCCAGTTAAGACCCGGCAAAGCCCAGATTCCTTCCCGGCCGACGGCAGAAAGGCATCGTTCGCGGGTTTGCGCAGCGCGACTGCTCGAAGACGGCGGTGGATGCCGTATTACGGAGGGCGGTGCCGGCGGTCTTCGGACATGGCGTCGCTGCGGCCACGCCACGACGTCGGCGGTACTCACCGGCGAGCACT
>JBDTAU010000339.1:0-2798 GCA_039924465.1 Dermatophilaceae bacterium | reverse complement strand
TCGGGACGCGGTGCAGTGCATCTACACCTCGGGGACGACGTCACGACCCAAGGGCGTCCTCGTCAGTCACGTCGCGTTGCAGATCGCTCTGCTCAGCAACTCGCTCGCCACCCGGCAGTCCTACGGGGAGCAGGCTCCGGTCATGCTCGTCGTGCTGCCGCTCTTTCACACCACCGCGCTCTACACCCTGGCCATGCCGGTGCTCGGCATCGGCGGCACGCTCGTGTTGTCCGGGCCGCCGTTCGACCCAGACGCCGCCCTCGATGCCATCGTCAAGCACGGGGTCACCTACCTGACCATGCTGCCGATGATGCACCAGGCGTGCGTGGCCATCCAGGCCCAGCGCCCACGAGACCTCTCCGGCGTTCGCATGGCCATCTACGCCATGGCGCCGATGCCGCCGGCACTGCTCGACCAGGTCGCAGCGATCTACCCGAACGCGGCCGTCATCCTCGGCTCCGGACAGACCGAGGTCGTGCCGGCGACGGTCATGCAGTGGCCGCAGCACCAGCTCACGGCCGCCGCCTCCTGGGGGGTGTCCACCCCGTCGGTCCGGACGGCCATCATGGCGCCGTCCGGCGAGCTCGTTCCGACCGGCGAGACGGGCGAGATCGTCTACCGCGCTCCCAACGTGACCACCGGCTACTGGAACAATCCAGAGGCCAACGCCTCGGCCTATGCGCACGGCTGGTTCCACAGCGGCGACATCGGCACCATCGACACCGACGGCGTCGTCTGGTTCACCGATCGACTCAAGGACATCATCAAGACGGGCGGCGAGAACGTCTCGTCCGTCCAGGTCGAGAGCATCTGCATGGGGGCCCCCGGCGTGGCTGAGTGTTCGATCATCGGCCTGCCGGACGAGAAGTGGGGGGAGTCCGTCTGCGCAGTGGTCGTGCCGGACGGGTCAGTCCCCGACGACGAGCTGGCCGACTCTCTGATCGCCTACGCCAAGGCTCACCTGGCCGGCTTCCAGGTGCCCAAGGAGGTGCGGATCGTCCCGGCGCTGCCCACGACGGCGACCTCCAAGATCCAGCAGCACGAGCTCCGTCGGCAGGCACGCGAGGGCTGAGCACCCCTTGCGGGTCGATGTGTTGGCGCGTCGCAGGTGACGCTCACATACATCGACCCGCGGGGGTAGCGAGGCCTCAGAAGATGCGCACCCGCTGCTCCTCCGGGACCCACAACGTGTCACCCGGTGCGACCCCGAAAGCCTCGTGGAACTCCGTCACGTTGCGCACGGCGTTGCCGCGGAACTCTGAGGGTGAGTGCGGGTCGATCGCGAGCATGCGAATGGCCTCCTCGGCACGCGCCTTGCCCTTCCAGATCTGGGCCCAGCCGATAAAGAAGCGCTGCGGCCCCGTGAAGCCGTCGATCTCGGGCATGCCATCCCCCTCGGTGGCGATCCGGTAGGCGGCATAGCCGATCTGCAGACCGCCGAGGTCGCCGATGTTCTCTCCGATCGTCAGACCGCCATTGACGTGATGGGTGTCATCGAGCCCGGTCGGCACGAAGGCGTCGAACTGGGCGATGAGCCGCTGGGCGAGAGCGTCGAAGCGCTCCCGGTCCGCCTCGGTCCACCAGTCGCGCAGCGCGCCCGTGCCGTCATAGCGCGACCCCTGGTCGTCGAAGCCGTGACCGAGTTCGTGTCCGATGACCGCGCCGATGCTCCCGTAGTTGACCGCGTCGTCCGCTTCGAGGTCGAAGAACGGCGGTTGCAGGATGCCTGCGGGGAAGACGATCTCGTTCATCGACGGCATGTAATAGGCGTTGACGGTCTGCGGGAGCATGAACCACTCGGTGCGATCAATGGGCTGCCCGAGCTTGGCAAAACCCCGATCGACCTCGAAGGCCCTGGCCCGGAGGACGTTCCCGATCAGATCAGTCGGGTCGATCGAGATCGAGGAGTAGTCCCGCCAGACGTCCGGGTAGCCGATCTTGGCGACGAACTTGTCCAGCTTGTCGATCGCCTGGGCCCGGGTCGCCTCCCCCATCCAGTCCAGCGAGGCGAAGGAGCGCCGGAAGGCCTCGACCAGATTGTCGACGAGGTGCAGCATTCGAGCCTTGGCGGTCGGTGGGAACCACCTCTCGGCATACAACTGCCCGACGGCCTCGCCGAGGCCGTTCTCGACGACCCCCACGCCGCGCTTCCAACGCTCCCTTTTCTCCGAACGACCCGACAGGGTGCGCCCGAAGAAGTCGAAGTCCTCGTCGACGAGTGCCGCCGGCAGCAGTGGCGCGAGCGCGCTGATCACGTGCCAGGTCAGCCAGGCCTGCCAGTCGGCGACCGCGACCTCGCCGAGCGCGTCACTCAGTGCGGTGAGGAAACTCGGTTGCCGGATGATCACCTTGTCGAAGGCCTGAGCAGGAGCGCCCATCCCGGATCTCCATGCTGCCCAATCGAATTCAGGCGCGATCTCCTGCGCCTCCGACGGGCTGAACGCGTTGTAGGTCTTGAGCGCATCTCGGTTGCTGACTTTGTCCCAGTGGTGCTGGGCCAGCAGCGTCTCGAGTTGCATGATCGCCGCAGCCTTCGCCGCCGGATCGGGGATGCCGACGAGCCCGAGCATCCGCTCGATGTGCGTCACGTAGGCCGAGCGGATCTCCGCGTAGGTGTCCTTGCGGTAGTAGGACTCGTCAGGCAGTCCGAGACCGCCCTGCTCGAGGTAGACGACGTAGTCCTCCGGGGAGCGCTCGTCCGGGCTGACGAAGGGGTGCACGAGCCCGGGCACCCCGGCCCGGTGCAGGCGACCCAACGTGGCGAGAAGGCTCGCTGGGCCGTCGATCGTGGTGACGTC
>JBDTAU010000338.1:0-7146 GCA_039924465.1 Dermatophilaceae bacterium | reverse complement strand
CCCCGCTCGGGCTCATCGTCCTCATCGGCGTGCCCGTGCTCGTCGCCGGCCTCGCCTTCGTCGTCCGCCCCCTCCAGGCCCGGCAACTCGCCCAGCGGGAGGAGTCCGGCACGCTGATCGGCCTGGGGGCGGACACCGTGGCTGGCCTGCGCGTCCTGCGCGGGATCGGCGGCGAACAGGCCTTCCTGCGGCGGTATGCCGTTCAGTCCCAGGCCGTGCGCACGGTCGGCAACCGCGTGGCCGGCTACCAAGCGGCCCTCGACGCCGCCCAGGTCCTGCTGCCCGGCATCTTCGTGCTCATCGTCGTGTGGCTCGGGGCCCGCTACGCGGTGCGCGGTGAGATCACCCCCGGACAACTGGTCGCGTTCTACGGCTACACCGCCTTCCTCGTCATCCCGCTGCGCACCGCGACCGAGATGGTCGACCGGGCCACCCGGGCGCACGTCGGCGCCGGGAAGCTGATCCGGGTCTTGACGGTGCGGCCGGACCAGACGGATTCGCCTACGCCGCAGGAGCTCCCACCGCTGCCCGCGACTCTGACCGACCCGGAGAGCGGCGTGTCGATCACTCCTGGCTGCTTCACGGTGATCGTGTCGGCCCGCCCCGAGGACGGCGTCGTGCTCGCCGATCGGCTGGGGCGCTTCGGGCCGGGCTCGACCGACGCGAGGCTGGACGGCACCCGCCTCGAGGACGCGTCGGTGGCGCAGGTGCGTGAGCGGATCGTCGTCTCCGAGACCGACCCGCGGCTCTTCACCGGCTCGCTGCGTGAGGAGCTCGACCCGTGGGGCAGGCACGACGACGCCGCGATCCTGGAGGCGATCGCCGTGTCGAGTGCCGAGGACGTGCTCGAGGCACTGCCCGGCGGCCTCGGCAACCAGGTCGAGGAGCGAGGCCGGGCCTTCTCCGGCGGTCAGCGGCAGCGGTTGGCGCTGACCCGGGCGCTGCTCACGGACGCCGAGACCCTGATCCTCGTGGAGCCCACGAGCGCGGTCGATGCCCACACCGAGGCCCGGATCGCCCAACGGATCACCGCTGCACGTGCAGGGCGCACCACCGTCGTCATGTCGGCGAGCCCGCTGATCCTCGACCAGGCCGATCACGTCATCTACCTCGAGGACGGCCGTCAGGTCGCAAGCGGCCCGCACCGCACCCTGATGCGGACCAACCCCGCCTACCGACGCACCGTGGTCCGAGGGGAGGGCTGATGTCGCTGAGCAACGGCGCGTCCACCGACCAGGGCAACGACCCAGGCACCGACCCAGACACCGACCCAGTCCTGGACGCGGTGACTCGTACTCTGCCGGTCGCCGATCCCGGCTCGGTCCGGGCGCACACCCGAGCCCTGCTGCGGCGACACCGTCGCTCGATCGCGGTGGTCGTGGTGCTGCACGCCGGTGCGGCGGTGGCCTCGCTCGTCGCCCCCCGCTCGATCGGCCAGCTGGTCGACGAGATCAGCGGCGGCCGATCACTGGACCGGGTCAACCATCTCGCACTGGCGATCGCGGCGGCCGTCGTCGTCCAGACGATCCTGACGTGGTTCGCCCGGAGGGCCTCCTTCGTGATGGGCGAGACGATCTTTGCCGAGCTGCGCGAGGAGTTCATGGCCCGCGTGGTGGAGTTGCCGCTCTCGACCGTCGAACGAGCCGGCACCGGCGACCTCGTGTCGCGCACGACCAACGACGTCGAGGCCCTCTCGCGGGTGGTCCGCTTCGGGATCCCGTCGATCTTCGTGGGCGCCGTGACGACAGCGATCACCCTCATCGCCGTGTTTGCTACCAGCTGGCTCGTGGCCCTGCCGGTGCTCGTCGGAGTGCCGATCCTCTGGGCCTCGACCCGGCACTACCTGCAGCGGGCCCCCGCCGGCTACCTGCGGGAACGGGCCGGCTACGCCGTCCTCAGCGGGGTCATCACCGAGTCCGCTGACGGCGCGCGGACCGTCGACGCGCTACGCCTCGGGCGCCGCCGCCGGAAGCGGGTGGATGACGCCCTCTCCGACTGCTACGACGCCGAGATCTACACCCTGGGCCTGCGAGTGCGGTGGTTCCCCGCCGTCGAGTTCGCCTTCTTCGTGCCGGTCGCGGTGACGCTCCTCTGGGGTGGCTGGCTCATCGCCGGGGGTCACGCCACAGCCGGCACCGTGACGGCAGTCGCCCTCTACGTCCAGCAGATGGCCGGTCCACTCGACGAGCTGATCTCCTGGCTCGACGAGGTCCAGGTCGGCGCGACCTCGCTGGCCCGGGTCATCGGTATCGCCGACGTGCCGCCGGACCGCACGGCGACCGGCGAGACCCCACCCGACGGTCAGCTGCGGGCCGACGACGTCCACTACGCCTACCGCCCCGGCCGGGACGTGCTCGGGGGCGTTTCGCTCGACCTGCGCGAGGGCGAGCGGCTCGCCATCGTCGGGCCGTCCGGCGCCGGCAAGTCCACCCTGGGCCGGCTGCTGGCCGGCATCGACGGCCCTCGCCTCGGCCGGGTCGAGGTGGGCGGGGTGCGCCTGGTCGACCTCGAGCTGGCTCAGTTGCGTGGCCAGGTGGCCCTGGTCACCCAGGAGCACCACATCTTTGTCAGCACGCTCGAGGACAATCTGCGCCTGGCCCGGCCGGATGCCACGACCCGGACGTTGCACGACGCGCTGCGGGCCGTCGATGCCTACGACTGGGCGCAACGCCTGCCCAGTGGGCTGCGGACCATGGTCGGCTCTGGAGGCCACCGCCTCACCGAGCCACAGTCCCAGCAACTGGCCCTGGCCCGGCTCGTCCTGGCGGACCCCCACACCCTCGTCCTCGATGAGGCGACCTCGCTGCTCGACCCTCGCGCTGCCCGCCACCTCGAGCACTCGCTCGCGGCGGTGGTCCAGGGCCGGACGGTCGTGGCCATCGCCCACCGGTTGATGACCGCCCACGACGCCGACCGCGTGTGCGTCGTCGAAGACGGTCGGATCACCGAGATCGGGTCCCACGATGAACTCATCGCCGCCAACGGGGCCTACGCGGCACTCTGGCGCTCGTGGCGGGACGAGCCCGCACCGGTCACCTGATCGGTGGCGCCGGCCCGCCGTCAGGACCGACCGGCGGGGGACAGGTGCCGGTAGGGCTCGCCCTGCGCCGGCCGCTGGTCCTGCTCCCCAGCGGACGGCCACAAGGACACGGCGCGTTCGGCCTGCGCGGTGATCGTCAGGCTCGGGTTCACCCCGAGGTTGGCCGACACGGCAGCGCCGTCGAGGACGTGCAGTCCGGGATAGCCCCAGACCCGCTGGTAGGGATCGATCACTCCGGACTCCGGGGAGTCCGAGATGACCGCGCCGCCGAGGAAGTGCGCCGTCATGGGGATGTCGAAGATCTCGCCGAGCGAGGACCCGGGCCACGACTTCTCGCCCGTTCGCTGCTCCAGCCGGGAGGCGATCGCCCGCACGGCCACGTTGCCCTCGGGGATGTAGGTCGGATTGGGCACCCCGTGGCCCTGTCGCGAGGTGAGCTTCCACCCGAAGAGCCCACGGCGCCGGCTCACCGAGATCGAGTTGTCACTCGTCTGCATGACGAGGGCGATGACGGTCCGTTCGCTCCACTTCCGGACCGAGAGCGCCTTGGCGAACACGTACGGATGCCGGGCCGCCGCCCCGAGGAACTTCAGCGGGCGCGGCACCTTGCCTCCCCCGTCGACCTGCATGACGGCGAGCAGGCCCATGGCGTTGGAGCCGGGACCATAGCGCACGTTCTCGACGTGGGTGCGCTCGTTGACGTGGAAGCTCGACGTGATGGCCACGCCCTTGGTCAGGTCGACACCCTCGGGCACATGTTTGGTGATCGCCCCACCGATCGCCTCGGAGTTGGTCCGGGTCAGCTCGCCCAAGCGGTCCGAGAGCCGGGGCAAGTGGCTGGCCTTCATCGACTGGAGCAGTTGTGCGGTGCCCCAGGCGCCGGCGGCCACGACGACCTGGGCTGCGGTCACGGTCCGTTCGTCGCGGCGCCGCCACGCTCCGGTGCGCACCGTCGTGACGGCGAAGCCCGCCTCCGGGTCCGCCGGGTCCAGCGGCCGGATCGACGTCACGGTCCGCAGCGGTTCGATGCTGACCCCGCGACGTTCGGCGAGCGCGAGGTAGTTCTTCACGAGGGTGTTCTTGGCACCGACGCGGCAGCCGACCATGCAGTTGCCGCACTCGGTGCACCCGGTCCGCGCGGGGCCCTCGCCGCCGAAGTAGGGATCGGGCACCTCCTTGCCGGGCATCCCGAAGAACACCCCCACCGGAGTCTTGCGGAAGGTGTCCGCCACCCCCAGATCGGCCGCCGTGTCGCGCATCAGTTCCTCGACCGGACCTTCGCAGGGGTTCGTCACCACCCCGAGCATCCGCTGCGCCGTGGCGTAGTGCGGGGCCAACTCGGCTTCCCAGTCGGCGATGTGACCCCACTGCGGGTCGTTGAAGAAGGGCTTCGGGGGCACGTAGAGCGTGTTGGCGTAGTTGAGCGAGCCGCCCCCGACCCCGGCACCGGCGAGGATGAGGCAGTCCGGCAGCCGATGGATCCGCTGGATCCCGAAGCAGCCCAGCCGCGGGGCCCACAGGTAGCGCCGCACATCCCAGCTGGTGGTGGCGAAGTCCTCGTCCTCGAACCGTCTGCCGGCCTCGTAGACGTGGACGCGATACCCCTTCTCGGCGAGTCGCAGGGCCGCCACGGAGCCGCCGAAGCCGGAACCGATGACGATGACGTCCTGTTGTGGGGCTGCACGCATGCCCCGATCGTAGGCGCTGGCTACCGGAGGTAACCGGACTTTGGTCCCGTATGCCGCTGTGTTCGAGCCCACGTCGCCGATCCTCTCGACGTGGCTCGGTCCCCCGACGTCAGGCGAGGTTGTAGGGCGAGACGACGACCTCGACGCGCTGGAACTCCTTGACGTCGCTGTAGCCGGTCGTGGCCATCGCCCGGCGCAGGGCACCCATGATGTTGGTCGTCCCGTCAGCCTGCCGGCCCGGGCCGAAGAGGACCTCCTCGAGCGAGGCCTCCGACCGCAGCGAGATCCGGGCCCCACGCGGCAGCTGTGCGTGGTGGGCCTCCGCTCCCCAGTGATACCCGCCACCCGGCGCGTTGGACGCCCGGGCCAGAGCCGCCCCGAGCATCACCGCGTCGGCGCCGCAGGCGATCGCCTTGACGATGTCGCCCGAGGTCCCGACGCCGCCATCGGCGATCACGTGGACATAGCGACCACCCGACTCATCGAGGTAGTCACGGCGCGCCGCCGCGACATCCGCCACCGCTGAGGCCATCGGGGCGTGGATGCCGAGGGTGGTGCGGGTCGTGTGAGCGGCTCCTCCACCGAAGCCGACGAGCACCCCGGCTGCGCCGGTCCGCATCAGGTGCAGCGCGGCGGTGTAGGACGCCGCTCCCCCGACGATGACCGGGACGTCGAGCTCGTAGATGAAGCGCTTGAGGTTGAGCGGCTCGGCGCGGCTGGACACGTGCTCGGCCGACACCGTGGTGCCGCGGATGACGAAGAGATCCACACCGGCGTCCACCACTGTCTTCCAGTGCTGCTGGGTGCGTTGCGGGGACAAGGCAGCCGCGACCGTCACGCCGGCCTCGCGCAGGTAGCGCAGCCGTTCGGTGATCAGCTCCGGCTTGATCGGCTCGGCATAGATCTCCTGCATGCGCGCCGTGGCCGACTCGGCGTCCAGGCTGGCGATCTCCTCGAGTTGCCGGGCCGGGTCCTCGTAGCGAGTCCACAGTCCCTCGAGGTCGAGCACCGGCAGGGCCCCGAGCTGGCCCAGGGCGATGGCGGTGTCAGGCGAGACGACCGAGTCCATCGGGGCGGCCATGACGGGGATGTCGAAGTGGTAGGCGTCGATCTGCCACGAGATCGACACCTCCTCCGGGTCACGGGTGCGCCGTGAGGGCACGACCGCGATGTCGTCGAAGGAGAATGCGCGACGTCCGCGCTTGCCTCGGCCAATCTCGATCTCAGTCACGCGGTCAGCCTAGCGACCCCGCGCCGGGCCCTCGCCCCTTGCCCGGATGCCGCAGAACCGAGCGCCGTCCCAGCCGGGCGATGGCCCGGGCGAGCCGAACGTCGGCTCAGCCGATGGCTCAGCCGACGGTGTAGTTGGGGGCCGGGACGATCGCCTGGATGTCGTGCGGGTGGCTCTCCTTGAGCGAGGCCGCCGTGATCCGGACGAACTGCCCCTTGGCCTGCAACTCGGGGATGGTGCCAGCGCCGACATAGAACATCGACTGGCGCAGCCCGCCGAGCATCTGGTGCGCAACCGCGGCGAGCGGCCCCCGGTAGGCCACCCGGCCCTCGATCCCCTCGGGGATGATCTGGTCGTCGGTCTCGACCTCGGCCTGGAAGTAGCGATCCTTGGAGTAGGACTTCTTGCCCCGCGAGCTCATCGCGCCGAGCGACCCCATCCCCCGGTAGGTCTTGAACTGCTTGCCGTTGACGAAGATCAGGTCTCCGGGGCTCTCCTCGCACCCGGCGAGCAGCGACCCGATCATCACGGAGTCGGCGCCGGCGACGATCGCCTTGGCGATGTCGCCGGAGTGCTGCAACCCTCCGTCGGCGATGACCGGGACCCCCGCGGGTTTGCAGGCCGCGGCAGCGGCATTCACCGCCGTCACCTGCGGGGCACCGACCCCGGTGATGATCCGGGTCGTGCAGATCGAGCCCGGTCCCACCCCGACCTTGACGGCGTCGACGCCTGCATCCACGAACGCCTGAGCGCCCTCCCTGGTCGCGACGTTGCCGCCGATGACCTGGACGTGGCGGGTGGCCGGGTCGCGCTTGAGCCGCTCGACCATCTCGATGAGCAGCCGCACGTGCCCGTGTGCGGTGTCGGCCACCAGGACGTCGACTCCCGCCTCGATGAGGGTGGTCGCGCGTTCCCACGCGTCGCCGAAGTAGCCGATGGCGGCCCCCACCATGAGTCGGCCCACACCGTCGTTGCTCGCATTGGGGTACTGCTCGCTCTTGACGAAGTCCTTGACGGTGATGAGTCCGGCGAGCCGGCCCTCCGCGTCGACGAGGGGCAGCCGCTCACGCTTGTGCTGGCGCAGGAGCGCCGTGGCCTCGTCGCGGGAGATGTTCTCCGGGCCGGTGATGAGCGGCATGGGCGTCATGATGTCGCGCACGAGCAACTCGGCCCACTCCGCCACCGGC
>JBDTAU010000337.1:0-3308 GCA_039924465.1 Dermatophilaceae bacterium | reverse complement strand
CTCGTGCAGATCGGCGGCCCCGGCATGCGGATCGGCATGGGTGGCGGCGCGGCCTCCTCGATGGCCGCTGGTGCCAATGCGGCCGAGCTCGACTTCGACTCGGTCCAGCGCGGCAACCCCGAGATCGAGCGGCGCGCCCAGGAGGTCATCAACCACTGCTGGATCCTCGGGGCGGACAACCCGATCCTCGCGATCCACGACGTCGGCGCGGGGGGCCTGTCCAACGCCTTCCCCGAGCTCGTCGACGATGCGGGTCTCGGCGCCCGGTTCGACCTGTCGGCGGTGTCGCTGGAGGAGTCCGGCCTGGCGCCCAAGGAGATCTGGTGCAACGAGAGCCAGGAGCGCTACGTCCTGGCGATCGCGCCGGAGTCGCTGACCCAGCTGGCGGCGCTGGCCGACCGGGAACGCTGTCCGTATGCCGTCGTCGGCGTCGCGATCGCGGAGCCACAACTCGTGTTGGCCCCGGGACCGGTCGACGAGCCGGGCGATGATCGCCCCATCGACATGCCGATGGAGGTGCTGCTCGGCAAGGCGCCGCGGATGACGCGCGACGTCACGCGGGTCGACCGTCGCGGCGACTCGCTCGAGCTGGAGGGCCTCGACCTGCGCGCGGCCGCCTATGCGGTGCTGCGCCACCCGACGGTCGCCTCCAAGCGTTTCCTCGTGACCATCGGCGACCGCACGGTCAGTGGGCTGACCCATCGCGACCAGTTGGTCGGGCCGTGGCAGGTGCCGGTGGCCGACGTCGCGGTGACGCTCTCGGACCACGTCGGGTTCGCCGGGCAGGCCATGGCGAGTGGGGAACGTATGCCGCTGGCCTCCGTCGATGCCCCGGCCTCGGGTCGCATGGCGGTCGGGGAAGCGCTGACCAACCTCCTCGCGGCCCCTGTCGCGGACTTGTCCGGCGTCAAGCTCTCGTGCAACTGGATGGCTGCGTGCGGGGAGCCGGGGGAGGACGCCGCGCTCTACGACACCGTCCACGCGGTCGCCATGGAGCTGTGCCCGGCCCTCGGCATCTCGGTGCCGGTCGGCAAGGACTCGCTCTCGATGCGGACCCGCTGGATCGACGCCGACTCGGGCGAGGCCAGGCAGGTCACGTCCCCCGTGTCGCTCGTGGTCTCCGCCTTCGCCGCACTGCCCGACGTGCGCGGGACGCTGACCCCCCAACTGCAGGGCGCGGCCGTCGACGACGACGGCTCGCGGCGCGAGACCGAGCTCGTGCTCATCGACCTCGGTCGGGGAGCGAACCGGCTCGGCGGGTCGATCCTGGCTCAGGTGTCCGGAGCCTTCGGCGAAGCGGTACCCGACCTCGATGACCCCGCCCTGCTGGCCGGCCTCGCGTCGGCGATGACCGACCTTCGTTCTCGCGAACTGGTGCTGGCCTATCACGACCGCTCGGACGGTGGGCTCTGGGCGACCCTGTGCGAGATGGCTTTTGCCAGTGGGTGCGGCCTGTCGGTCGTCCCGCTGGCCTCGATCGAGGAGCTCTTCACCGAGGAGCTCGGTGTCGTGATCGAGGTGCCGACTGGCCGTCGCGACGAGGTGCAGCAGGTGCTCGCCGCTCACGGAGTGGGCGAGGTGAGCCGCACCGTCGCGCGCCCCACCGTCGAGCGCACCATCGTTCTCGGTGTCGGCAGCGACAGCCACAGCCACAGTCACAGCGGCGGCGATGTCGACAGCGACAACGGCAGGGCCGCAACGCTGACCCTGCAGGAGTCGGTCCGCGACCTCGCGCAGGCCTGGGACGAGGTGTCGTGGCGGATCGCGGCGCTGCGTGACCACCCGGCCTGCGCCGACCAGGAGCACGCAGCCTTCGGGGCCGAGGATGACCCGGGCCTGCTGGTCGCGCCGACGTTCGACCCGACCGACGACATCACCGCGCCCTATCTCGGCCTCGGCGCTCGGCCCAAGGTCGCGATCCTGCGCGAGCAGGGCGTCAACAGCCACGTCGAGACCGCCTTCGCCTTCGACCGGGCCGGCTTCGACACCTACGACGTGCACATGACCGACCTGCAGACCGGTCGGTTCGACCTCGCTGACGCCGTCGGCCTGGTCGCCTGTGGCGGCTTCTCCTACGGCGACACCCTCGGCGCGGGCGAGGGCTGGGCGCGCTCGGTGCTCTTCAACGAGCGGCTGACCGACGAGTTCCAGGCCTTCTGCCACCGCGAGGGCACCTTCGGGCTCGGCATCTGCAACGGAGCCCAGATGTTCGCCGCGCTCGCCGGACTCATCCCGGGCGCCGAGGCGTGGCCGCGTTTCACCCGCAACACGTCGGAGCAGTACGAGTCCCGGCTGACCCTCGTCGAGGTCCTCGACTCCCCGTCCATCTTCATGGCCGGCATGGCCGGGAGCCAGGTCCCGATCGCGGTCGCGCATGGTGAGGGCTTTGCCAACTTCTCGATGCAGGGCGACCCCGGCTCCGTGCAGCGGGTGGCCCGGTTCGTGGACCATCACGGGCAGCCGGCGGTGACCTACCCCCACAACCCGAACGGCTCACCCGACGGCCTCACCGCCGTGACCACCCCGGATGGCCGGTTCACCGCGGTGATGCCCCACCCGGAGCGCGTCATCCGCAACGCCCAGATGTCGTGGACTCCGGGCCCGGTCGAGGCGGACAGCCCGTGGCTGCGCATGTTCCGCAACGCACGGGTGTGGGTGGACTGAGCGGCATACGGCAGTCAGGGTGCTGCGGGATTGTCGCCGCGCGGGGTTAGCGTGAGGGCGTGAGCCACGATTCCAGCATCACCACCCTCGGGGCGCTGCGCGCGTCCGGCCACCAGCAGAAGCACCTCAAGGAGGAGCTGCGCGACAACCTGCTGGCGGCCCTGCACGACGGGCGCGACCCCTGGCCCGGCCTGCACGGCTTCGCCACCACCGTGATCCCGCAGCTCGAGCGGGCCCTCATCGCGGGGCACGACATCGTCCTGCTCGGTGAGCGCGGGCAGGGCAAGACCCGACTCCTGCGCACGATCGTCGGACTCCTCGACGAGTGGACCCCGGTCATCGCCGGGGCCGAGCTCGGCGAGCACCCCTACGACCCGATCACCCCCGCCTCCCGCCGACGGGCGGCCGAGCTCGGCGACGACCTGCCCGTGGCCTGGCGCCACCGTGACGAGCGCTATGCCGAGAAGCTCGCGACCCCGGACACCTCGGTGGCGGACCTGGTCGGGGACGTCGACCCGATGAAGGTGGCGCAGGGCCGCAGCCTCGGTGACCCCGAGACGATCCACTACGGCCTCATCCCGCGCAGCCACCGCGGCATCGTCGCGATCAACGAGCTGCCGGACCTCGCCGAGCGGATCCAGGTC
>JBDTAU010000336.1:0-3203 GCA_039924465.1 Dermatophilaceae bacterium | reverse complement strand
GGGTGCCACCAACTACCTTGTAGGGCAAGCCGACCCGGACCAGGACCTCCTCGATCGCCCGGCTCTGGGCGTTGGTCCGGTAGAAGACCGCGACGTCGCCCGGCTTGACCCCCTCGGGGGCCAGATCGTCGATGGTCTTGGCGATGAAGGCCGCCTCGTCGTGCTCGTTGTCCGCGACGTAGCCGACGATCATGGCACCGTCTCCGGAGTCGGTCCAGAGGTTCTTGGGTCGACGGCCCTCGTTGCGGGCGATGACGGCGTTGGCGGCCCGCAGGATGCGCTGCGTCGAGCGGTAGTTCTGCTCGAGCAAGATCGTTCGGGCATCCGGGTAGTCCTGCTCGAACTCGAGGATGTTGCGGATCGAGGCGCCGCGGAAGGCATAGATCGACTGGTCGGAGTCGCCGACGACACACAGCTCGGCCGGCGGCACGGCGTAGGTGCCCTCGGGGCCACGCACCGGGCCGACCAGCTCGCGGATGAGTTGGTACTGCGCCTGGTTGGTGTCCTGGTACTCGTCGACGAGGACGTGCCTGAAGCGGCGACGGTAGTACTCCGCGACATCGGGGAAGGCCTGCAGGATGTTGACGGTCATCATGATGATGTCGTCGAAGTCGAGCGCGTTGGCCTGCCGCAGCCGTCGCTGGTAGTTGGTGTAGGCCTCGGAGACCATCCGCTCGTAGTGGTTGCCCTCGGCGACCTGCTGCGCGTAGGTCTCCTCGTCGATCAGCTCGTTCTTGAGGTTGCTCACCTGGGCGGAGAAGCCGCGCGGCGGATAGCGCTTGGGGTCCAGGTCGAGCTCGCGGATCACGAGGGACATCAGTCGCTGGCTGTCGGCCGCGTCATAGATCGAGAAGGTCGACTTCATCCCGACCTTGGTGGCCTCGCGGCGCAGGATCCGCACGCAGGCGGAGTGGAACGTCAGCACCCACATGGCGCGCGCCCGCGGCCCGACGAGGGCGGAGACCCGCTCGCGCATCTCGGCGGCGGCCTTGTTGGTGAACGTGATGGCCAGGACCTGGCCCGGCTGCACGCCGCGCTCCCCCAGCAACCACGCGATCCGGTGGGTCAGCACGCGCGTCTTGCCCGAGCCCGCGCCGGCGACGATGAGCAGCGGGCTTCCCTCGTGCACCACCGCCTCGCGCTGTTGCGGGTTGAGCCCCTTGAGCAACGCTTCCGGCGCGAGTGCCGTATGCCGCTGAGCGCCCTCAGGGCCCCCCTGGGCTGCCGCCTCGGCCCAGGTCGGCACGCCCCGGTCGGTGACGTCCCGCCGGGATCCAGGGGTCGGTCCGTCGGGCGCGAAGAGGTCGTCGAAGAGCGTGCTCATGATGACGCCAACCCTACGTCTCGCGGCCGACACCAGCAGTCTCGTCCGGGGCGTGGGCCGCGCGTCCGGCAGGATGGCGGGATGGACTTCACCATCCGCGAGGCGACGATCGACGACGTGCCCGACCTGATCCGCCTCGTGCGTGATCTCGCCGCCTACGAGAAGGAGCCCGAGTCCGCGACGGCGACTCCCGAACAGTTCGCCGAGGCGCTCTTTCCCACGGGAGCCAGCCCAGCGGCATACGCCCTCGTGGTGGAGCGGGAGGATCGGGTGGTCGGCATGGCGCTGTGGTTCACCAGCTTCTCCACGTGGACGGGGCGCCACGGGCTGTGGCTCGAGGACCTCTACGTCGAGCCGGCGCAGCGCGGCCACGGGATCGGCAAGGCGCTGCTCGTCCGGCTCGCCCAGATCTGTGTCGAGCGGGGGTGGACGCGCTTCGAGTGGTGGGTGCTCGACTGGAACTCCCCCTCGATCGAGTTCTACCGCTCGCAGGGGGCGGTCGCGCAGGAGGGGTGGACGACCTACCGGGTCGACGGCGCCGCCCTGACCCGGTTGGCCCTGTCCTAGGGTGGCCAGCATGACCACTGCCACCAGCGTCTTTGTCAGCGAGCCCGGCGACCGCAGCGTGCTCGGGGTGCGCACCCACGACGTGCCCGCCCCCGGACCCGGCGAGGTCCAGGTCTCGGTGGCCGCCGCGGGAGTCAACTTCATCGACGTCTACAAGCGGCAGGGCGTCTATCCGACCCCGACCCCCTTCGTCCTCGGCGAGGAGGGCGCCGGCACCGTCGTGGCGGTCGGCGAGGGGGTCACGGGCTTCGCCGTCGATGACCAGGTGGCGTGGTGCCAGTCCATCGGCAGCCAGACGACCCTCGCCAACAAGCCGGCCAGCGCCCTCGTGCCGGTGCCCGACGGGGTGCCGCTCGACGTCGCTGCCGCCGCGATGCTGCAGGGCCTCACCGCGCACTACCTCGTCTCCAGCACGTATGCCGCCCAGCCGGGTGACATCGCCCTCGTGCACGCCGCGGCGGGCGGGGTGGGCCAGTTGCTCGTCCAGATGCTCACCGCCCGAGGTGTGACCGTGATCGCGACCGCAGGGTCTGACGAGAAGCTTGAGATCGTAAAGGCGTTGGGCGCCGCGCACCTGATCAACTACTCGACGGTCGACGACCTGGCCGATGCCGTGCGGACGGCCGCCGGTCGCGGCGTGGACGTGGCCTACGACGGGGTCGGCAAGTCGACCTTCGACGCGTCCCTGGCCTCGCTCCGGCGGCGCGGGATGATGGTGCTCTTCGGTGGGGCGAGCGGGCAGGTGCCACCGTTTGACCTGCAACGGCTCAACCGGGGCGGCTCGCTCTTTGTGACCCGGCCCAAGCTGGACGACTACATCGTCGAGCGCTCCGAGTTCGAGTGGCGCGCGGGCGAGGTGCTGGGCGCCATCGCCGACGGCTCCTTGAAGATCGCCATCGGGGGGCGCTACACCTTCGACGAGGCGGCGCAGGCCTACGAGGCACTCGAGGGTCGCCACACGACCGGCAAGGTCATCCTGGTCCCGAACGCATGAGCACGGCCCTCTTCCGGCACCCCCAGATCTGGACCGGGTCCGCTGAATCACCTTGGACCACAGCACTGCTCGTCGCCGATGGCGTCATCACGGCGGTCGGTGACGATGCGGTGGCGCACGGAGGTGATGCCGTCCACCTGCCCGGCGCCCTCGTGATGCCGGGGCTGCACGACGCCCACCTCCACACCGCCTGGACCTCAAGCGACCTCGCTTCGGTCGACCTGCGCGACGCCCTGACCCTCGATGAGGCGCTTGGCCTGCTCGGGGATCACGCCGCGTCGCTGCCGGCGGGCCGGTCGATCAGCAGCGGCCGGTGGA
>JBDTAU010000335.1:0-2641 GCA_039924465.1 Dermatophilaceae bacterium | reverse complement strand
GAGTCGCCTGCGACCCGTCCCAGCCGCTCGTGGCCGAGGTGGTGCGCACGACCACCGACCCCTACGTGGGACGGCTGTCGCTGGTGCGGATCTTCGCAGGGACGCTTCACGTCGATGACACCGTGCACGTGTCCGGTCACCTCGGCGACTTCGTCGGGCACGACGTTCCCGGGCACCCGGCCCACGACGACGACGAGCGGGTGGGCCCGCTCTCATCGCCGTTCGGTGACACGCACCGGCCGCGGGGCACCGCCATCGCCGGCGACGTCGTCCTCGTAACCAAGCTGACCCACGCCGAGACCTCCGACACCTTGTCCGCGCCCGATCGACCGGCTGTGGTGGCGCCCTGGCTGCTGCCGGAGCCGCAGTTGCCGGTAGCGATCCGGGCTGCGACCAAGTCGGACGACGACAAGCTCGCCGGGGCCCTGCAACGGATCGTCGCCGAAGACGTGACGATGCGGATGGAGCACGCCACCGAGACCGACCAGGTCGTGCTGTGGACGATGGGGCAGGCGCACGTCGACGACCTCATCGACCAACTGGCCCAGCGCTACGGCGTCATGGTGGACGCCGAGCCGCACCGGACGGCCCTGCGCGAGACGTTCGTCCGGCGGTGCGAGGTCGAGGGTCGGCACGTCAAGCAGTCGGGCGGGCACGGGCAGTACGCCGTGTGTTCCCTGGTCATCGAGCCCCTACCGCGGGGGGCCGGGATCGAGTTCATCGACAAGGTCGTCGGCGGATCGGTGCCGCGGCAGTTCATCCCGTCCGTCGAGAAGGGTGTCCGGGCCCAACTCGACAAGGGCCTGCTGACCGGTCACCCGGTCGTCGACGTGCGGGTCACCCTGGTCGATGGCAAGGCGCACGCCGTGGACTCGAGCGACGTCGCCTTCCAGAGCGCGGCCGCGTCGGCCCTCAAGGCGGCCGGCACGGAGTCGAGTATCGCCCTGCTCGAGCCCATCGACCTCGTCGCGATCACGACGGCCGACGAGCACCTCGGGGCGGTCATGGCCGACCTTCTGGGGAGGCGGGGTCAGGTCGTCGGGACGGAGCCCGCCCCCGAGATCGGCGAGGAGGGCGGCTGGACCCTCGTGCACGCCGAGGTCCCCCAGTCCGAGCTCTCCCGCTATCCCATCGACCTGCGCTCGGTGTCGCACGGCACCGGATCCTTCACCCGAGAGCCCCTCCGACTCGACCTGCTCCCGGCCGACAAGGTCAAGGAGGCCCTGGCTCGGTGACGCCACCATCCCTGACGCGACGCACCAAGGAAGGACTCCCCCATGATCTTCATCGTTGTGAAGTTCACCGTGAAGCCCGAGCACCGAGAGACCTGGCTGGAGGCCGTGCGGCCGTTCACCGAGGCCACCCGGGCGGAGCCGGGCAACCTGTGGTTCGACTGGTCCCGGTCCGTCGAGAACCCCGACCAGTTCATCCTGGTCGAGGCGTTCCGCGACGGGGACGCCCCGGCTGAACACGTGGGCAGTGACCACTTCAAGACGGCCATGGAGGTGATGCCGGCGATGCTCGCCTTCACCCCGGAGATCCTCAACGCCCAGATCCCCGGTTCGACCTGGTCGGAGATGGGCGAACTCACCGTCCCGGCAACCGACTGACCGGCGCGGCGCCCGTGCGACTGCGTGAGCGCCTGCCCCCGGGGTCGGACACCCCCCGGCCTACCGAGGTCAGAGGCGTCAGAGGTCAGGAGCGCCGGAGACCGGCGGCGTCAGAGTCGGACGACCATCTTGCCGGTGTTCTCGCCGCGGAGTTGGCCCAGAAAGGCGTCGACGGCGTGCTCGATCCCGTCCACGAACGTCTCACGGGTGGCGAGCGTCCCGTCCGCGATCCAGCCGGCAGCCTTCTCCGCGTACTCCTTGGCGAGGTCGTAGTTGTCGCCGACGAGGAAGCCCTGGATCCGGCCCCGGGTCTGGATCAGGCGCGAGAGGTTGCGCGGTCCGGGGGCCGCCTCCGTGTTGTTGTAGACCGAGATCGCCCCACAGATCGCGATGCGGCCGCCGAGCCGCAGCGATCCGATCGCGGCCTCGAGGTGGTCGCCGCCGACGTTGTCAAAGTAGACGTCGATGCCGTCGGGAGCCGCCTCGCGCAGCAGGTGGCTGACCTTGCCGTCCTTGTAGTTGAACGCGGCGTCGAAGCCGAGGTCGTCGATGACGTGGGCGACCTTCTCCGCCGACCCGGCACTACCGATGACCCTGGCGGCTCCGAGCGCCTTGGCGATCTGGCCGACGACGCTGCCGACGGCTCCGGCCGCACCCGAGACGAAGACGACATCACCGGCGGTGAACTGCGCGATGCGGGTCAGGCCCACATAGGCCGTGAGGCCGGTCATGCCCAGGACGCCGAGGTAGGCGGAGTCGGGGGCCAGCGACGTGTCGATGACCCGGGCTGACCTCGCGTCGACGATGGCGACCTCGCGCCAGCCGAGGCCGTGCAGCACGTGATCGCCCACGGCCAACCCGTCTGCCCGGGACTCCTCGACGATCCCGACAGCGCCGCCCTGCATGGCCTCACCGAGGGCATACGGCTCGGCATAGGACTTGGCGTCGCTCATCCGACCGCGCATGTAGGGGTCGACCGACATCACGACGTTGCGCACCCGGGCCTGGCCATCGGCCAGTTCGGGGATGAC
>JBDTAU010000334.1:0-3554 GCA_039924465.1 Dermatophilaceae bacterium | reverse complement strand
ATGTGGGTCGCACCGGGCACGTGGATCTGCACCCAGCGGTCAGCGAGCGGGCCCGTGGGAGTGAACACAGCGGCATACGTGCTGGAACGGCAGTCGACGATGACCCCGGTGCCGGCGGCGACGGCCAGCTCCTCGGAGACCGGCCGGCGCCAGACGGAGGCGAGCGGCCCGACTCCGGGGAGGTTGACCGCCATCGACAGGCGATAGGCAGGGATCCGGTCGGTGAGGCGGACGGCTCCGAAGAGGGCGGACTGCACGACGACCCGGCGCGTCGCCCGGCGCTTGGCGGCCGCGTCGAGGCAGGCCAGGTCGAGCGCGTCGTAGAGGACCCCCGAATAGACCTCGCCCGCGGGAGCGGTCGGCGCCGTGGTCAAACGGGTGTTGCGCGCGATCTCGTCGGTGAGGTTCGGGGACACCCCGAGGATGGCCGGGGCAGCCGGGGTCGCGCTGACGGCCGCGAGCGCCTCGATGACCTCGGCCCGCAACTTCGTCAGCGTGGGGAACGACAGCCCGGTGAGCGCGAGCGCCTGACCCCGGCGTCGCTGGGTCTTGCCCTCGGAGGGGGGAAGCAGGATCAGCACAGCAACAGGGTAGGCAACACGCCGGAGTGCGCGCTGGGCGGATCAGCGCGTGGTCGTGCGTGCGTAGGCTGACCGCCATGGCGCTACGACACATCGTGTACCGCAAGCCGACGAAGCCCACCAATGGGGTCGGGGAGCGACTGATCGCCCGCTTTGAGGCGATCCGGCAGGAGGCCGAGGTGCGGGACGAGTTCCCCGCCGAGGTGCTCGCCGAGGCGCGTGCCGCGGCGGCTGCGGCCACGTTGCCGGACCGGGACGAGACCGCCGTGCCCTTCATCACCATCGACCCGCCTTCGTCGATGGACCTTGACCAGGCGATGCACCTCGAGCGACGCGGCGACGGCTACCGGGTGCGCTACGCCATCGCCGACGTGCCGGCCTTCGTCCGGGCCGGCGGCGCCATCGACACTGAAGCGCGGCTGCGTGGCCAGACGATCTACTGCCCGGACCGCCGCGTGCAACTGCACCCCACCGAGCTGAGCGAGGGCGCCGCGAGCCTGCTGCCCGACCAGGTCCGGCCGGCGTTCGTCTGGGACATCGCTCTTGCCGCCGATGGTGAGGGGACCGCGGTCGAGGTCTATCGGGCCATGGTCCGCAGCGTCCGCCGCTATGACTACACCGGGGTCCAGCAGGCCGTGGATGACGGGTCGGCGGACGAGGTCCTGCAGCTGCTCAAGGAGGTGGGCGTCAAGCGAATCGCCTTGGAGCAGAAGCGTGGTGGCGCCAGCCTCCCGATGCCGGAGCAGGAGGTCGAGGAGGACGGTGCGGGCGGCTTCGTGGTCACCTTCCGGCCGTTGGTCGAGGCAGAGGACTGGAATGCCCAGATCTCGTTGTTGACCGGGATGGGCGGTGCGGAGTTGATGCTCAAGGGCCGGGTCGGGATCCTGCGCACGATGCCGCCGCCGCAGGATCGCGACCTCAAGCGCTTCCGGCGCCAGGCCCGGGCGGCTGGCGTCGAGTGGCCAGCTGAAATGACGTACGGAGAGCTCCTGCGGACCCTGGACCGGACCAATCCCAAGCACCTGGCGCTCGTCCACGAGGCCACCTCACTGTTCCGCGGCGCCGGCTACACCCCCTTCGACGGTGAGATCCCGGCGCAGCACGAGCACGCGGCGGTGGCCAACCCCTATGCCCACGTCACGGCGCCGCTGCGCCGCCTCGTGGACCGCTTCGGCCTCGTCGTCTGTGAGGCCATCTCCTCGGGCACGGAGGTGCCGGACTGGTGCCGGGAGGCCCTGCCGACGCTGCCCGAGATCATGGCCCGGACCGACCAGGTCGGCAATCGGGTGGCCCGAGCGTGCACGGATGCCGTCGAGGCCGCCGCCCTGCTCGGCAGCGTGGGCACCGAGGTCCCGGCCTACGTCGTCGATGAACTCGAGAAGGGGTGCCTGGTCCAGCTCATCGACGTCGCGGTGGTGGCCAAGGCGACGGGCCACGCCAAGGCAGGGGAGTCGGTCACCGTGCGGATCGACGCAGCCGAGATCGAGACCGGGACGATCCGGCTGTCCGTTGTCTGAGCCGTCGAGGCTGACCGGCTCCGCTACCGTTGATGGGGTGCGTCCCCCACGGGTTGGGCTGTCGGCGGGCCACGGACAGGAGCGCTGATGCAGGACAGCGAGATTCGTGAGGCTGGCGTGCTCGTCGGCCTCAGTCTGAGGGAGATCTCCCGCGGAGTTCACCGGGTCCACGGCTCCATCGCCGGGCGGCTCCGCGGCGCGCTGGAAGCTGCGGTCGGTCTGCCCCTCTCGACGCGCCGGACCGCCGGCCCACTCACCCAGTTGACGTATGCCGCCGTCGGCCTCGGTCTCGTCGGCGCGGGTCACGTGGGTGGGCACCTGCTGGCCCGCAGCCGCGCGGACGACCTGCCAGCCGGGGACACCGCCGGTCTGGTGCTCGCCCTGGTCAACGGGTCCCACGGGCACCTGCTCGAGGCACGGCGGTCACCGCTGGCCCTCGCGGCCTCCATCCGGGCGGCTGGCACCGATGTTTCACTGACCCCCGATGCTGCGCGTGCGGCGTGGCCCGCCGCCACCTCAACTCTCGCCGTCTATCTGCACGGCCTGGTCGACACCGAGCGGCGCTGGCAGGGTGGGGTCCCCGCTGGTGGCGAGAAGGGCGGCGGTGGGGAGACTGCTGCGCAGGGGGAGGACACGGGCGCGGCTCCTGGCGGGGCGACCCCCGGCGGCGAGGCCTCCGGCGGTGCGGCTCCGATGGCCGCGTCCCTGCCCCAGCTGCTGGAGTCCGAGCTCGGGCTGACCCCCGTCTTCGTTCGCTACAACAGCGGTCGCCGGATCGAGGACAGCGCCCAGCAGGTCGGTGACCTGATCGAGCAGCTCGTCCGGGTCTGGCCGGTCGAGGTCACCCGGATCGTCCTGATCGGTCACTCGATGGGCGGACTCGTGTTCCGGCGGGCGCTGGTGGGTGGGCCGAGCGACGATGCTGGTTCCGGAGATGGGGCAGCAGCAGCGGTCCCCGGGCTGGGCGAGCCCGGCTCGGGAAGGGGCGAGTGGCGCACGCTCGTGACCGATCTGGTCACCGTCGGAACGCCGCACGGTGGGGCGTGGCTGGAGCAGGCCGTCGTGCGCTGGAACTCCCGACTGGCTCAGCTGCCCGAGACCGCCTGGATCGGCGAGCAGATCGACCTGCGCAGTGACGGGATCAAGGACCTGGTCGGCCCGGCGCCGGGAGACGAGGACCGGCTGGCCCTGCCCTCAACCATCCGGGAGCACGCCGTCGTCGGCACGGTCACCGGAGCAGTCGGCGGCGTGATCGGCCGCTGGGTCGGAGACCTCATGGTCGGGGTCGACAGCGCCACCGGGGGACTGCCGACCCAGTCGGTCGCCGTTTTCGCGCGAGTGCATCACCTGGGCCTGGCCCGAGACCCCCGGGTCGGCCAACAACTCCTGCGCTGGCTCGCCCCGGTGCCGTCCGATCCCGGCTGACCGTCAGTTGGCTGGGGCGGACGGTGCCGGA
>JBDTAU010000333.1:0-4474 GCA_039924465.1 Dermatophilaceae bacterium | reverse complement strand
ACAACCCCCACTCGTCCCACGTCTACCCGGTGATCATCGGGCTGCACGGCTTGCCCAGCGCGCCTAAGGGCTTCGTACGCCTGAACTTCCTCAGCACCATCGACACGCTGACCGCCCAGCACAAGATGGCACCCACCATCGTCGTCATCCCCCGCATCGACACCCCCGCCACCCTTGACACCGAGTGCGTCAATGGAGGCCCCGGGCAACCGCAGACCGACACCTGGCTCGCACACGACATCCCAACCTGGGCGGCGGGCCACTTCCACGTCCAGGCCAAGCGCACGTCGTGGGCCGCCGTCGGCTACTCCTACGGGGCCTGGTGCGCCGCCTCACTCGCCATGCGCCATCCCGACGTCTTCGGCGCCGCCATCGTCCTGTCCGGCTACTTCCGACCCATCTTCAGTGCAAACTACGACCCCCTGACCCGCACCACACGAAGCGGTTACGACCTGGTCACCCTCGCCCACCAGAATCCCCCTGCAGTCGCGATGTGGATTCTCACCTCCCGAGAGGACGGATTGTCGTACCCAAGCACCTCCGCGCTACTGCACGTCGCACGACCACCCCTCGCCGTGACCGCAACCGTGCTCGACCACGGCGGACACCGCAACGCGGTCTTCACCCCCTATGTGCCGGACGCCCTGACGTGGCTGGCCCGGACCATGCCCGGATTCCATGCCTGAGACCAACCGGGTGGCCCCAAGCATCGGGCAGACCCGCACCAGCCCACGTGCCCGGGTCAGGCCCCGAGCCGCCCGTCCCGCCTGGTCTTCCACAGGCTCGCGATCGTCGTCACGCCGAGGATCAGGACGATGGCGCCGAGCGAGACGGAGATCGGGATGTCCGGCACGCCTTCGAGCGACTGGCCGCCGTTGATGAAGGGCAGGTTGTTCTCGTGCAAGGCGTGCAGGATCAGTTTGACCCCGATGAAACCGAGCAGCACCGCCAGTCCGATGCTGAGGTAGACCAACTTCTTGAGCAGCCCACCGATGAGGAAGTAGAGCTGCCGCAACCCCATCAGGGCGAAGATGTTCGCGGTCAGGACCAGGAAGGGCTCCTTGGTCAATCCATAGATCGCCGGGATCGAGTCGAGCGCAAAGAGCAGGTCGGTCGTACCCAGCGCGAGGATGACGATGAGCATCGGGGTGATGAGCCGCTTGCCGTTCTGCACGACCGTCAGGCTCGTCCCGTGGAAGTCCTTGGTCGCTGGGAAGCGGCTCTCGATCCACCGGATGAGCCGGTTCTCCTGGAACTCCTCGTCGTCCTCGGTCCCCCCGGTGGCCAGCTTGAACGCGGTGAAGATGAGGAAGGCACCGAAGATGTAGAAGACCCAGGCATAGGCGTTGATCACGACCGCCCCCAGAGCGATGAAGATCCCGCGCAGGACGATCGCGATGACGATACCCACCATGAGCGCGGACTGCTGCAGCTTCATCGGCACCCGGAAGCTCTGCATGATGAGCAGGAAGACAAAGAGGTTGTCGACCGAGAGCGAGTACTCGGTCAGCCAGCCGGCAAAGAACTCCCCGGCATACCGGCCTCCCCACTCGATCCAGACATAGATCCCGAAGAGGACCGCGAGGCCGATGAAGAACGCCAGGTGCCGTCCCGCCTCCTGCATCGAGGGAACGTGCGGACGTCGCGCAATGACGACGACGTCCACGAACAGGGCGATCGCCATCAGTCCGATCGTGAGGTACCAGCCCCAGGCGGGAATGTTCATGGGCACAGCCTTCCGGTCACCAGAGCAGTGGCCGGAGGTCTCTCCCGCCCGTGAGCGGACCGATGGCCCGGGGGCAGCGGTGAGTTACCGCCCCGTGATGACGAGCGCATCGCATCGGGGATACTCCCCTCCGTGAAGGCTTGAGTCTGTCATCCAGCGGCGGTGTCCTCAACTTGACGGGCCGAATGGCCCGTGACAGCAACTGCCGATCGGTCGCCGGTCAGCATCAGCGCATCCCGGGGATCGCGCTCAGCGGGTTGCGGCGCTCATCTGCCGCAGCTCCTTCTTCAGGTCACCGATCTCGTCACGGAGGCGAGCGGCGAGTTCGAAGTGCAACTCCGCGGCGGCCTGGTGCATCTGCGTGGTCAGCTCCTGGATCAAGTTGGCGAGGTCGGCCGCAGCCATGTCGGCCGGGCGTGTCGAGCGGCCGCCCGCGGACACCCCGACGTCCGCGGCCATCGCGCCATGACCGGAGCCCCCCTTGCCTCGCGATTGCATCCGGCCGGAGCCGATGAGCTCCTCGGTGTCGGCGTCCTCACGCTGGAGCAGGTCGGTGATGTCAGCGATCTTCTTGCGCAGCGGCGTCGGGTCGAGGCCGTGCTCCGTGTTGTAGGCGACCTGCTTCTCCCGGCGCCGGTTGGTCTCGTCGAGGGCCTGCTGCATGGACGGGGTGACCTTGTCGGCGTACATGTGGACCTGTCCGGAGACGTTGCGCGCGGCCCGGCCGATCGTCTGGATCAGCGACCGCGCCGATCGGAGGAAGCCCTCCTTGTCTGCGTCGAGGATCGACACGAGCGACACCTCGGGCAGGTCGAGGCCCTCACGGAGCAGGTTGATCCCGACGAGGACGTCGAAGACGCCCTGCCGCAGCTCACGCAACAACTCGACCCGTCGGAGGGTGTCGATGTCGCTGTGCAGATAACGGACCCGGATTCCCTTGTCCAGCAGGTAGTCCGTCAGGTCCTCCGCCATCTTCTTGGTCAGTGTCGTGACGAGAACCCGCTCATTGAGCTTGGTGCGCTCCTGGATCTCATGCATGAGGTCATCGATCTGGCCCTTGGTCGGTTTGAGCACGATCTGTGGATCGACCAACCCGGTCGGGCGGATGATCTGCTCGACTGGCGGGCCCGACTTGGCCAGCTCATAGGCTCCGGGGGTCGCCGACAGGTAGACGGTCTGGCCGATCCGCTCGAGGAACTCCTCCCACTTGAGCGGCCGGTTGTCCATCGCGCTCGGCAGCCGGAAGCCGTGCTCGACGAGCATCCGCTTGCGGGACATGTCGCCCTCGTACATCGCACCGATCTGCGGGACGGTCTGGTGCGACTCGTCGATGACGAGCAGGAAGTCCTCGGGGAAGTAGTCGATGAGGCAGTTCGGTGCCGTCCCCGGTCCACGACCGTCGATGTGCCGGCTGTAGTTCTCGATGCCGGAGCAGAAGCCGACCTGACGCATCATCTCGATGTCGTAGGTCGTGCGCATCCGCAACCGCTGCGCCTCGAGGAGCTTGCCCTGTCTCTCGAAGGTCGCCAGCTGGTCCTCGAGCTCGAGCTCGATCCCCCGGATCGCCCGCTCCATGCGCTCCGGCCCAGCCACGTAGTGCGAGGCGGGGAAGACGTACATCTCCTTCTCCTCGTGCACGATCTCGCCGGTGACCGGGTGCAGCGTGTAGATCCGCTCGATCTCGTCGCCGAAGAACTCGATGCGCACGGCGAGCTCCTCGTAGACCGGGATGATCTCCACGGTGTCGCCGCGGACCCGGAACGTGCCACGGGTGAAGGCCAGGTCGTTGCGGGTGTACTGCATCTCGACGAAGCGGCGCAGCAGCCAGTCGCGCCCCACCTCGTCGCCGACCTTGAGCCGGGCCATCCGGTCGATGTACTCCTGCGGCGTCCCGAGGCCGTAGATGCACGACACGGACGCGACGACGATGACATCGCGCCGGGTCAACAGCGAGTTGGTCGCGGAGTGCCGCAACCGCTCGACCTCGTCGTTGACCGAGCTGTCCTTCTCGATGTAGGTGTCGGTCTGCGGGATGTACGCCTCGGGTTGGTAGTAGTCGTAGTAGGAGACGAAGTACTCGACCGCGTTGTTGGGGAGCAACTCCCGGAACTCATTGGCCAGTTGGGCAGCCAGGGTCTTGTTGGGCGCCATCACCAGCGTCGGGCGCTGCACCTGCTCGATGAGCCAAGCGGTCGTCGCCGACTTGCCGGTGCCGGTGGCGCCGAGCAGCACGGTGTCCTGCTCGCCGGACCTGACACGTGCCGTGAGCTCAGCGATCGCGGTCGGCTGGTCACCGCTCGGGGTGTACTCGGAGATCACCTCGAAGGGGGCCACCGTGCGTTGCAGGTCGGTCGTAGGACGCATGGGTCAACCGTACGTCCGACCACCGACAACACCACTTTCGTATGCCGTTGAGTCCCCTCCCAGGGCGTCGGGACCCCCGTGGTGGGCGCCGGCCACGGCAGCTCTCACGAGGGCGGTGATGCCTCCGAGCGCGGCCTGGTGCTCGGCGGACAACCCGAACCGGGTCGCCAGGGCCGCCGGGTCCTCGAAGACGACCTCGGTCTCCGCCACGCTGTAGCGGCTCTCGCGCCGGATGGTCCCGCTCGTGGTCCCGTTTGTGGTCCTGTTTGTGGCCATTGTCCCGCCTGACCTCATGCCTGCTTCGGCTTGGTCCACCACATCTCGAGCTGGATGTGGTCCGGATCGCGGAAGACCAGCGCCGAGCCGGACTCGGTGTCCTCGACC
>JBDTAU010000332.1:0-5659 GCA_039924465.1 Dermatophilaceae bacterium | reverse complement strand
CACGTCCCCTTGGTCTCGTACCGACCCAAGGCCTGATGATACGCATGACCGACAACTCGAGCATTCCCAAACACCCAGTCCACTAAATCTGCATCGACCTTCCGATAGGGATCGACGGAGATCAGGAACTCTCTCAGCAGCGTCACTTCAGCACCTTCCTTTTGAAGGCTTGACGCCAGCGCCGAGGGTCCGTTCCGTCGTGAGTCATCTCTGAGCCCTTCCGTACGTGGGTTGCGCTTCGTGCTGCTGCGGCCCGGGTGTTAGCCCCGCGCCGGGTGGCGGCGCCGAGGGAGCACGGACCCCGCCCACAGGGCCCACACCACGAGCACGGGCTGGAAGAAGAGTCGCACCAGTCGCTTGGTGTCGGTATCCAGGCCGAACGCGTCGGTGCCCTGGAGGTACTGGCCGATGTTGCCGGGGAAGACCACCACGAAGAACGCCGCCAGCAGCGCGCCGATGACCCGCTTCCGGGTGGGCATGAGCACGAACGCGCTGCCGAGGGCGATCTCGGCCACCCCGGAGCCCAGCACGGTCAGGTCCGCGTCGATGGGGAACCAGGAAGGAACCTGAGCACGGAACTCTTCACGCTGGGCAGTCACGTGCAAGATGCCAGCTCCGGTCAGGGCCGCACCGAGCCCGATCCGGGCGAGGGTCCGGATCGCGTGGCTCATCTCGACAGGCTACGGCCCGTCGTCAGGCGCGACGGAGGGAGGGCGGCCAGACCAGAGGCGGGCGAGGCCCCGGGCCCCGGTGCGTCCTTCCGCCTGCGACCACTCAGGTCGGGCGTGCAGTCACGGCGATACCTTCGCGAGTGCAGGTGAGCGGGCTGGTGCGTGCAGGAAGAAGGCGTAGCTCTGTGCAGGTCAGGCGTCGACGATGACAGGGATGATCAATGGGCTTCGGCGGTGCTGGCGTTGGGCCCAGCCCGACGCGGCCCGACGGACCAGTTCCTCGATCTGCTCAAGGTCCTCGATGCCGTCGCGGGTCGCCTTCGTGAGCGCTTTCTGGATGGCGGGCGTGGCAGCGGAAAAGTCCATGAGCTCGGGTGGGAAGCCGTGGGCGAGGTAGTCGGGATCCTCGGCGAGGGTGCCGGTGTCGGGGTCGACGATGCACACGATGGTCACCACACCCTCCTCGGCGAGGGTGCGCCGCACATGCAGGGTCGCCTCGGTGGTGCCACCGACGGTCATGGCGTTGATGTAGACCAGGCCCGCGGGCACGGTGCCGGTGATGCGGGCCCGGCCCTTGACGAGGTCGATGACGCTGCCGTCCTGCGCGATCAGCACCCTTTGGGGATCCACGCCGGTGCGGATCGCGATGTCGGAGTTAGCGCGCAGGTGGCGCCACTCGCCGTGGACGGGCAGCACGTTGGAGGGGCGGATGATGTTGTAGCAGTAGGCGAGCTCCCCGGCGCTGGCGTGCCCGGAGACGTGCACCTTGGCGTTGCCCTTGTGCACCACGTTCGCTCCCAACCGGGTGAGTTCGTTAATGACGCGGTAGATGGCGTTCTCGTTGCCAGGGATGAGGGAGCTGGCCATCAGCACCGTGTCGCCCTCGGTGACGCTCACGGGGTGGTCGCGGTTGGCCATCCGGGCCAGGGCGGCCATTGGCTCGCCCTGTGACCCGGTGGCGATGATCGTCATCTGATCAGGTCGCAGCCGGTCAAGGGCCTTGAGGTCCTTGACGACGAGGCCATCCGGGATGGTGAGGTAGCCCAGTTCGCGCGCGATGCCCATGTTGCGCACCATCGACCGCCCGACGAACGCGACCTTGCGCCCGTGCCGCTGGGCGGTGTCGAGGATCTGCTGGATGCGGTGCACGTGGCTGGCGAAGCTGGAGACGATGACCCGGCCCTTCGTGGTGCGAAAGACGGCGTCGATGGCGGGGCCAAGCTCATCCTCGGAGAGGGTGAAGCCGGGGACCTCGGCGTTCGTGGAGTCGACCAGGAACAGGTCGACCCCCTCCTCGCCCAAGCGTGCGAAGGCGCGCAGGTCGGTGACGCGGCCGTCGAGCGGGAACTGGTCCATCTTGAAGTCACCGGTATGCAGGACCAGCCCGGCCGCCGTCCGGATGGCGACAGCCAGCCCGTCCGGGATCGAGTGGTTGACGGCGATGAACTCACAGTCGAACGGGCCGAGCGTGCGCCGGTCGCCCTCTACGACCTCGACGGTCACCGGGGTGATGCGGTGCTCGACGAGCTTGGCCTCGAGCAGGGCAAGGGTGAGCCGCGAGCCGACGACGGGGATGTCTGGGCGCTCGCGCAGCAGGTAGGGGACGCCCCCGATGTGGTCCTCGTGGCCGTGGGTCAGCACGATCGCTTCCACCAGGTCGAGGCGCTGCCTGATCCAGGTGAAGTCCGGGATGATGACATCGACCCCGGGCTGGTGCTCGTCGGGGAAGAGCACACCGCAGTCGACGATGAGCAGCCGCCCGGCGTGCTCGAACACAGTCATGTTTCGGCCGATCTCCCCCAGGCCCCCCAGGGGCACCACACGCAGTCCGTCCCGCGGCAACTCCGGCAGTGTGTCGCCGCTCCTGCGGCGCGGCCCTCGCCTGCTCATCGCCGCACTCCCGCCGCGGGCCGTGGGAGGGGCAGTGAGAGGGCGTTGTGCTGCGGGGTGTTCACGAGCTTCTCCGATGCTGAGGATCTGGCGGAGGGATCAAACCGGCGAGAGCAGTCCAAGGCCCCACCGACCCATCCCGTCAGGGTGCGCCGCCGGGGCGGCCGAGTTAGTTCATGGCCTCGTTTGGGGCCGATGAGCACCATCTTGGCAGGAAGTCACAGACGTCCGTCGGCCTGGTCCCCGCTGTCGGTCCCGAACCACACCATCCCGACCGTCCATCAGCGCGTCAGACTGGGTTCTTCGACGCTGGTCGCCCTTCTCCTCGAACGGCGCTACGGTCGAGAACACGGCGGTTCTCCTTGCACGCCGGTGTGTTTGGACGTGCCCAACGAGAGCGAGGGCCTTGCCGATGATCCTCCCAAAGGTCCGGGACCTTCGACTTGTGACAATTCGTCGGGGCGGGACCCTCACCGATGCCGACCACCAACTCCTCGCACTGTGGGCCGCCTCCTGTGCCGAACACGTCCTGCCCCTGTTCGAGTCCGCCCAGCCTGGCGACCCACGACCGCGCGACGCGATAGAGGCCGCCCGCTCCTGGGTGCGGGGCGAGGTGAAGATGATGCAGGCGCGCGCCGTGGGTGGCCATGCCATGGGCGCCGCCCGGCCCCTGAGTGACGCGGCCAGGTATGCCGCCTACGCCGCCGGCCAGGCCGGCGCGGTCGCCCACGTCGCAGCGCACGAACTCGGTGCGGCCGCATACGCGATCAAGGCCGTGCGTGCGGCCGCGCCGCACGGGCAGCACGAGGCTGCAGGTCGACGCGAGTGCCAGTGGCAGCGTGACCAGCTCCCGGGCCCGATTCGCGAGCTCGTCCTTGACGACCAGCTCCGGCGCAACGAGATCTGCTGGTCCGTGTTCCGCCGTTGAGTGCACGGCCACGAGCTTCTGCGTGACCGACGAGCCAGGGCCATGCCCTGAGGCAAACTCGCAGTCGTCGGCACGAGCATCAAAGAGCGAACTCCGGCCGCGAAGGGGGCCACGGAGTCCCGATCCGCCCTTGGCAGGCCGGTGGCGGCCTGTCCTTGGGTGATGTCGTGGTGGCTGGCGCCGGTGGGTGTCGGCTTGAATGTGGCGGTGACCTTGCACACCGACGAGCTCCGAGTGGACGAGGCACTCGTGTGCCGGTTGGTTGCCGACCAGCTCCCCGAACACGCAAGCGCACCAGTGCGTCGACTCAGCGCTTCGGGCTCGAGCAACTCACTGTTCCGGCTCGGGGATGAGCTGTTGGTACGGCTCCCGCGCCAGCCAGGGGGGTCGGCGACCATCCTCAAAGAGGCCCGATGGCTCCCCTACCTTCACCACGCGCTCCCGATCGCCGTACCTGAGATCCTCGCGGTGGGTGATCCTGCGCACGGTTATCCCGAACATTGGTCGGTGGTGCGGTGGATCGAGGGTGAGCACCCAGCCGGCGCTGCCTCCGACACCGGGTCACGGCACCAGCTGGCACGTGACCTGGCAAAGGTGGTGCGGGCCCTGCGCGACCTGCAGGTACCGACCGGGGCGCGGACCGACGCAGAACTGCGCTGGTATCGCGCTGACCCGTTGACCGCCATCGATGCAGACCTTCGCGGCTATGCAGCGCAGTGTCGCCTCATTCCTGATCTGGACCTTGACCTGGATGCCGTGCTGCGTGTGTGGGACGAGGCGATGGCTACTGCCGAGGGTCCCGCCTCTGGCACCCACTGGGTCCATGGGGACCTGCTCGCGGAGAACCTCCTCGTGCGCCATGGTCGCCTGGCGGCCGTGCTGGACTTCGGCGGTCTCGCCGTCGGCGATCCAACGGTTGACCTGGTGCCGGCGTGGGAGGTGCTCGACGCACCGGCACGTGCCCTCTTCCGGGCCGAAGCCGACATCGATGAGCGCACGTGGGTGCAGGGCCGGGCCTGGGCGCTGGCCATCGCGGTGATGACCTTCCCCTACTACTGGCAGACGATGCCCGCGCGCTGCGCCAGCCGACTCGCCATCGCGCGACAGGTCCTGGCGGACGCGGAAACGAGAGATCAGGCCTGACGGTGGCGTCGGGGCCGGAAGCCTTCGCGATCGAAGACCAAGGTCACTCAGGTTCCTCACGGATCGCGAACACCCCGCCTCCCGCCGTCATGGGCTCGCTCGATGAGCACCAGCCGGCGCGTGTACGAGGCCGTGATGAGGCGGGGCGCGCAGTCCCAAGAGGACCTGCCCGATGCAGTGTTGCGCGATGTGCCGGGTAACGCGGTGCGGCTGGTGGGGGCCACCGCCCTGCAGAGCTCCGGCGACCAGACCGTCAATGCTTCGACCGTGCTGCCGTGGCTGTTTCACGCCCCGGGTGTGCCAGCTGCGCTGGTGGGGCTGCTGGTGCCGATCCGGGAGTCAGGCTCGATGCTGCCCCAGGCGATGCTGACCCCGTTGGTGCTGCGGGTGGCCCACCGCAAGTGGGTGTTCGTCGTCGGTGCGCTCGTGCAGGCAGTGGCGGTCGCCGCGATGGCGCTCATCGCGGCGCTCGGTAGCGGTCTGGGAGCCGGGGTGCTCATCCTGAGCGCGCTGGCGGTGTTTTCGCTGGGCCGCAGCCTGACCTCGATCTCCTCCAAGGACGTCCAGGGGCGCACCATTCCCAGGGGTGAACGCGGCCAGATCACCGGCCTGTCGACGACCGTCTCGGGGGTCGTGGCGATCACCCTCGGCCTGGGGTTGCGTGTCTACGGAGGCAGCGGCCTCTCCACGGGTCAGTTCGCATGGCTGCTCGCCGGCGGCGCAGTGCTGTGGGTGCTGGCCGCACTGGTGTATGCCGGTGTGCGCGAACCTTTGCGGGGGAGGCGACGGACGCGAGCGCGGCCGATCAGATCGGTGGTCCGGTTTTCGGTCGGTTCGCCGACCGTGCCAGCCGAACCATCATGATCGCGGGCGCCGGGCTGGCATCGGTAGTGCTCGTGGTGCTCGTCGTCGTGAGCAGGCTGCCCGGCCTCGGCGGCGGCACGGTGTGGAGCGCGGTGCTGTTCGTGTCGGCATACTTCGCCCTGACGTTTGTGCACACTGGGGTGCGGGTGGGACGCAAGACCTA
>JBDTAU010000331.1:0-2731 GCA_039924465.1 Dermatophilaceae bacterium | reverse complement strand
TGACCGGCCACACGCCGCACGGGAGCGAGCCCCAGGCGAGGAACGCACCCCAGGTGGGGGCGACCTTCTCGAACGCCTTGGCATAGCCCTCGTAGGTAGCCAGGTCGGGGCTGTCCGGTCGGTCCAGGCAGTTGACCGCGTAGATGACTTCCATGATGTTGCCGGTGTAGGTGCCGCCGGGTTTGCGTCGCGCGTAGGCGTCGGCCAGCAGCATGAGCTGGGTGCCGTCGCCGGCCTCGGCCTTCTTCAGCGCATCGGTGAGGAAGGCCCAACTGCCCTGGTCATAGAGGGCCGCGGCCATCCCGAGGGAGCCCCAGGCCTCGTTGAGGTCCGGCACGGCCGGGTCCCCACTCGGGATCGGGCGCGCGTCCAGGCGGGCCAGGAAGGTCCGGATCCACGCCATCCCCTCGTCAACGGTCTTCCCGAGCGGGCAGTCGCCCTCGTCGATGCAGTCCTGGACGTAGGACCGGGTGGCGAGCTCGAAGCCGCGGGCCTGGCCCTCCGACAACTCCTCGTTGGTCAGGTCCGGGGGGACGACGCCGTCGAGGACGAAGCGTCCGACCCGCTTGGGGAAGAGCTCGGCATAGGTCGCGCCGAGGAAGGTGCCGTAGGACTTGCCGAGGTAGTTGAGTTGCGGGTCTCCGAGCGCAGCCCGCAACACGTCCATGTCCCGGGCCGCGTCCTCGGTGGACATGAAGGGCAGCATCGGGCCGCTCTTGGCCTCGCAGCCAGCCGCCATGATCTTGCCCTGCTCCTGCAGGGAGACCTCTTCCGCACGGTCATCCGGCGTCGGGTCCGTGCCGAGGAACGTGTCGAGCTGGCGGTCGTCGAGGCACTCCACCGGGGTCGAGCCGCCCACGCCGCGCGGATCGAAGCCGACGAGGTCGAAGTAGTTGAGCACGGGTTGTCCGGCCACCGCCTCAGGCGACTGGGCGTACTCGACTCCAGAGCCACCGGGGCCGCCGGGGTTGACGACCAGCGACCCGATCCGCTTGCCCTGGTTGCGGGCCTTGTAGCGCAGCACCTTGATGGTGATGTCAGTGCCGCCCGGCTTCGCGTAGTCGAGCGGGACCGTGAGGTCGGCGCACTGGAACTGGGCATGGCACGTCGACCAATCCAGCTGCTGTCCGTAGTACCGCTCGAGCGCCGGTGTCGGCGCTCCGGTCGTCGCGGCCGGGACGGGCGGCATCTTGACCGGTCCCGGCGTCGAGCAGCCCGCCACGAGCACCAGTGCGGCCACCGCCGGCGCCAGCGCACGCGTGAGGGCGGCACGGCGTGAGGTCATGGAGAGACGGTAACGCCCGGGTCGCCGCAATCGAGCATCGGACTCAGGCCACGCCGTCGCCATCAGGTGGCGCTGGCCCGCTCACACCCCGAGGTCGCGAGGCACCCGCAGCTGCAGGGCCATCGCCTCGAGGGCGAGCAGCGGAGTGACGTTGGCGTTGATCCGGTCGCGGGCCTCGTTGATCGCGTCCATCGCACCGAGCAGCTGCTCCGCGGAGAACACGTTGGCCAGGGCCCGGACCTTGTCGAGTGCGTCCGGGTTGACCAGGTCGACGTCGGACCGCAGTCGCAGCACCAGCGCGTCGCGGTAGACCGAGGTGAGGTCGACGAGGGAGCGGTCGATCACGTCGCGGGCGTGGCGCGTGGCGCGGGTCTTCTGCTCCTTCTCCAGCGCGGCGACCTGGGAGCGGATGTGCGGCGGTTGGGTCCGCGCCGCCGGGTCGGCCCCGAGCGTCTCGAGCAGGCGCGCCCTCTCGGCGGCGTCGCGCTCCCCCGCGCTCGCCTTCGACTCCTCATCACTGATCTGCGCCAGGTCCGCCGCGGCCCCGATCGCGTCGCCGACCCCGACGATCCGGGTGGCCATCGAGATGACGTCGTGCCGCCGGATCCGGGCGTCGTCATCGCGGGCCAGCCGGCGGGCCAGCCCGATGTGAGACTGGGCGGCGCGGGCGGCATAGAGCGCCATCGGCGCCTCGATGCCGTCCCGGCGCTGGAGCAGGTCAGCGACCGCCTCGACCGGCGGGGTGCGCAGGCGCACGTGCCGAGAGCGCGAACGGATCGTGACGATGACGTCCTCGAGGCTCGGGGCGCAGAGCATCCACACGGTGCGCGGCGTCGGCTCCTCGAGGGCTTTGAGCAGCGCGTTGGCCGGGGCATCGGTGTAGGCGGTCAGCCGATCGGCGTCCTCGATGATGATGATCCGGTAGCGGCCCACCGAGGGACGCATCGCCGCGAGTTGCACGAGCTGACGGGCCTTCTCGACCTTGATCGACAGGCCCTCGGTCGAGACGACGTCGACGTCGGCGTGGGACCCGTCCAGCGCCGTCCGGCACTCGAGGCACTCCCCGCAGCCTCCCGTCGGGCACTGGAGGGCAGCGGCGAAAGCCCTTGCCGCCGTTGACCTTCCGGATCCGGGGGGACCGGTGAACAGCCACGCGTGGGTCATCGCCGCGGGGTCGGCGACCGCCCGTGACAACGTCTCGATGGTCGGCTCCTGACCGACGAGGTCACGCCACACGCCATTGCTCATGACCGACCACGCCCATCTCGTATGCCGCTGAGCGTGCTCCCAGCCGCGCCCTCGCTGGGCGCCGCACCCAGGTCGCCCGTCGCCGCACCCAGGTCACCCGCCGCCAGCCCGTCGTGCCCGACCTCCTCGCTGGGACGCGATCCGGCCGCCAGGGGCTGGTCGAGCCGGTCCAGGACCTGTGCGTGAATCTGCGCTGGA
>JBDTAU010000330.1:0-9155 GCA_039924465.1 Dermatophilaceae bacterium | reverse complement strand
AGCCAGCGTGGCGAGGTTGCCCAGCAGGGCCACCTCATCCCGGGTGAACGGCCGGGGTGAGCGGTTGGCCGCGAAGAGGACCCCGACGAAGTCGGTCCCGACGAGCAGCGGCGTCCCGCAGATCGCGATGATGCCCTCCTCGCCGACCGCGCTGTCGATCTCACGGGTGTGGCTGAACCGCTGGTCCGCCTGGTAGTCCGCCGTCCAGTAGGGCTTGTGGGTCGCAGCGACGAGGCCACCGAGGCCGTCGCCGACCGAAAGCCGCACTGACTGAAACGCGGCGGAGACCGACCCGTCGGTGGTGCGCATGAAGGTGTCGCCCGCTTCGGCGTCATAGAGGGTGAGATAGGTCAGGTCGGTCTGCAAGAGGGTCCGGGCCCGCCGCACGATGGCTTCCAGGACGCCCGCCGGGTCGCTCAGGGCGGTGAGTTCACGAGCCGTCTCGAGCAGCGCCGTCAGACCCGCCTCGCGCTGTCGGTGGCCTTCGCGGGAGGTGGCGACCCGGAGGGCCAGCTCACGGGCCTCCGGTGGGGCATCGACCGAGGCAAGGTCAGAGATCGAGGCGTCGTCGGCGAGCAAGTCCAGCAACTGGAGCAGTTGGTCGCGTTCGGGAGCTCTTGGCACGGGTCCGATCCTAGGCACCGGGGACCTCGCCTCCTCAGTGGGCGGTCCAGCCGCCGTCGATCGAGAAGGAGGTGCCGGTGATCGAGGCGGATGCGGGACCACAGAGGAAGAGGGCCAGGGCCGCCACCTCATCGACCTCCACGAGGCGCTTCACCGCGACCGGCGCGAGCATGATCGACTCGATGACCTCGCTCTCGTCGATGTGGTGGGTCCGCGCCTGGTCAGCGATCTGCTTCTCCACCAACGGGGTACGCACGTAGGCGGGGTTGATGCACGTCGAGGTCACGCCGTGCGGGCCGCCCTCGAGCGCCACCACCTTGGACAGACCCTCCAGGCCGTGCTTGGCGGTGACGTAGGCGGACTTGAAGGCACTGGCCCGCAGGCCGTGCACGCTCGAGATGTTGACGACCCGGCCCCAGCCCTGCTCGTACATGTGCGGCAGGCTCTGCCGGATCAGCCGGAACGGTGAGACGAGCATGAGGTCGAGGATGAAGTCGATCCGCTCGAGCGGGAACTCCTCGATCGGGCTCACGTGCTGGACCCCGGCGTTGTTGACGAGGATGTCGATGTCGGTGGGGAGCGTCGCCAGGCCGTCGAGGTCTGCCAGGTCCGCGACGATCGGAGTGATCCGGTCCGTCCCCACGGCGGACAGCGCCTCCTCGTTGAGGTCAACGGCGTAGACCGAGGCCCCGGCAGCGGCCAGGGCACGAGCGATCGCGGCGCCGATGCCGCTGGCGGCCCCGGTCACCAGTGCGGTCCGCCCGGTCAGGTCGACGGGGTCCGTCGCGGAGACAGCACGGGCGGGAGCGGGGACGTCCTGGGGCATAGTCGAATGCTAGGGAGGCGCGCCACACCCGCTCATGTGCTGGCAGTACACAATCTGTCCAAACGAATGTGTCTGGCCCTCACCCGGCCCGTGGGTGGGTGATCTTCAGAGGTCCGATCTCCAGAGGTCCCCTCAGGTGTCCCTCAGGTGTCCCTCAGATGTCCGTCAGATGTCCCTCAGATGTCGCGGAAGACCTCGATGGTGGCGCCGAGGGCGTTGAGCCGCTCGGCAAGGTCCTCGTAGCCACGGTTGATGACGTAGATGTTGCGCAGCACGGACGTGCCGGGGGCGGCGAGCATGGCGAGCAGGACGACGACGGCCGGACGCAGCGCTGGGGGGCAGACGACCTCCGCGGCGCGCCACTTGGTCGGGCCTTCGACGATGACCCGGTGCGGGTCGAGCAACTGCACCCGGGCCCCGACCTTGGTCAACTCCGTCAGGTAGATGGCGCGGTTCTCATAGACCCAGTCGTGGATCATGGTGCTGCCCTCGGCGACCGCACCGATGACGGCGAAGAAGGGCAGGTTGTCGATGTTGAGCCCGGGGAACGGCATCGGGTGGATCTTGTCGGTGGGGGCATGCAGCGGGCCGGGGATCGTCGTCAGGTCGACGAGTCGGGTCCGGCCGTTCGCGGACGGGTACTCCTCCGACAGTTCGTATTTCATCCCCATGCCGTCGAGGGTGGCGAGCTCGATCTCGATGAACTCGATCGGCACCCGACGGATCGTGATCGCCGACTGCGTGACGACAGCGGCCGCCAGCAGGCTCATCGCCTCGATGGGGTCCTCGCTGGGGCAGTAGTCGACATCGACGTCGATCTCACGTCGACCGCGCATGCGGATGGTCGTCGTGCCGATCCCCTCGATCTCGACGCCGAGCTTCTCGAGGAAGAAGCACAGGTCCTGCACCATGTAGTTGGGGCTCGCGTTGCGGATCACGGTCGTGCCCTCGTAGCGGGCGGCCGCCATGAGCACGTTCTCGGTGACCGTGTCGCCACGCTCCGTCAGGATGATCGCGCGGGTCGGATTGACCGAGTGGTCCGAGCGCGCTTCGTAGAAGCCCTGGGCCGCCGTCACCTCGAGCCCGAAGGAGCGCAGCGCCGCCAGGTGCGGCTCGACGGTCCGGGTGCCGAGGTCACAGCCGCCGGCGTAGGGCAGCTGGAAGGTGTCGTAGTCGTGCAGCAGCGGCCCGAGGAACATGATGACGGTCCGGGTCCGGCGCGCGGCCTCGACATCGATGCCGTCCAGGTTCAGTCGGGCCGGTGGCACGATCTCCAGATCATTGCTGTCGGGCAGCCAGCGGGTCTTGACCCCGAGCGAGTCGAGGACCTCGAGGATCCGGTTGACCTCCTCGATCCGGGCCAGGTTGCGCAGCACGGTCCGGCCGCGGTTGAGCAAGGAGGCACACAGCAGCGCGACGGCGGCATTCTTGGACGTCTTGACGTCGATCGAGCCGGACAGCTTCTGGCCGCCGACGATGCGCAGGTGCTGCGGTCCGGAGTGGCCGAGCGAGACGAACTCGGAGTCGAGGGCGTCCCCGATCTTGGCGAGCATCTCGAGGCTGAGGTTCTGCTTGCCGCCCTCGATCCGGGTCACCGCGCCCTGCGAGGTGCCGAGCGACTCGGCCAGCTCGGACTGGGTCATGCCCTTGTGGCGCCGGGCATCTCGGATCAAGGCGCCGATCCGGGTCAGGTAGGTCTGAGTCACCACCACAGGCTAACTCATATATGAGTTGTAGCAAGCTCCGTGCTCCCCACCGAGGCACGTCGCATCTGATCAGGGAGCGGGGTTCTCGTCGATCGAGCGGGCGATGAGAGGTGCGGCGAGGGTGGTCTGCCAGTGGCGGGCGCCCATCGACTCGAGCTCCGCCGCGACCTCGTCGGTCGAGGCATCGGCCGGGCCCTCCCAGAGGTAGCGGCGCAGCAGGTCGGGGGTCAGGATGTTCGCGACGGGAACGGCGACTTCGACGGAGATGCCCTCGAGGAGTTCGCGGCTGCGGGCGAGCCGTGCCGCTGCGACCGGGTCCCGGTCGGCCCAGGAACGGGCTGGTGGCGGGCCGGTCGGACGCACGTTGATCGGTGGCAGGTCGGACTCGGGCAGGCCGAGGGTGTCGTCGATCGTCGCGATGATGGCCGCCGCGTTGCGTTTGATGGACCGGGCCAGCCGCGGGTCGGTGGAACCGACGCTTCGGGGTGTGGTCGTGTCCTTGGCGTGGGTCGACGCGAGGTCGACGATGGCGGCGTCCGGCAGGATCCGCCCCGGTGCGGTGTCGCGTTGCTGGGCGATCTCATCGCGGAGCTGCCACAACGCCCGGACCAGGGCCGCGCCGCGGGGGCTGCGCACCCGGTGCATCCCGGACGTCCGACGCCACGGGTCGACCCGGGGAGCCGGACCGGTGAAGTCGAGCAGTGCCTCGAACTCCTCGGTGGCCCAGGCCGTCTTTCCCTGGGCGCTCAGATCGCTGGCCACGGCGTCGCGCAGTTGGTCCAGAACCTCCACGTCGAGGGCCGCATAGAGCAGCCAAGGCTCCGGGAGCGGTCGGGTCGACCAGTCGACGGCGGAGTGCTCCTTGGCCAGGGTCAGCCCGAGGTAGTGCTCCACCATGGCGCCGAGACCGACCCGGTCCAGCCCGGCGAGGCGGCCACCGAGCTCGGTGTCGAAGAGCCCGCGCGGGCGCAGGCCGACCTCGGCGAGGCACACGAGGTCCTGGGTGGCTGCGTGCAGGATCCATTCGGTGTCCCCGATCGCAGTCCCGACCGGGGACAGGTCAGGACAGGCGACCGGGTCGATGAGCCAGGTGCCGGCCCCGCGCCGACGCAACTGCACCAGATAGGCATGCTGTCCGTAGCGATAGCCCGACGCCCGCTCCGCGTCCACGCCCACCGGCCCGGATCCGGCGGCGATGGCCGCTGCGGCGCGCGCCAAGCTCGCCTCGTCGGTCACCACCTCGGGGAGGCCGTCGGCGGGAGTCGTGAGCGGGATCAGCTCAGGTTCATCGGTGGGGGCGGGCTCCGTCACCGGCGCTGTCCCGGGAGGGGCACGACACCGTCAGGCAGCGGTGGCACGCCTGCGATGGTGCACAGCATGTCGGCCCAGGCCCGCATGTGCTCGGTCAGCTCGCCGCCGGTCGGGGTCCACGAGGCGCGGATCTCCATCTCGACGCTGGGCTCCCGGTCGGCGAGGCCGGCGAAGCTCTCGGACACCACACGGGTCACCGTGCCCGCCTCAGCGGTCCAGTCGAGCTCGCGATCACCGAGGGAGTCCATCAGCCAGGACCACCCGACGGCCCCGAGCATCGGGTCCGCGGACAACTCCGGCTCGAGCTCGGCCCGGGCAAAGGTCACCACCCGCCACTGACCATCCCAGGCCTCCGGTGCCGAGGGATCGTGCAGCACGACGAAGCGACCGGTGGCCAGGTCCTCCTCAGGGTCCGACGGGTCGATGACGTCGGCGGTGAAGGCCACGGCATGGGGGGCGATCCGGGTCGGGGCGGGGACTTCGGTGATGCGCAACTCGGAACGGAGCCGAACCTCGCGCAGCGCAGTCGCGGAGCGGGCGAAACTCGCACCATTCGATCCGGGCGCCATCATTCGGGTCTGCACCATGTGAGCGTAAGCCGCGGTGGGCCGATCTGTCCGTAGGGCACGCCGACGCAGCGAGTCAGGACCCGGGCCGCGCGACGGCGCACGCATGGCAGGATTGGCCGGGTGTCCACCACCGATCCTGCGCCCGTGTCCCCGTCCCCGACCCGGGGTAGTGATCTCGTCCGGGCCGCCCGTCGGGAGCCGGTGGAGCACACCCCCGTGTGGTTCATGCGTCAAGCCGGACGCTCGCTGCCCGAGTACCGCAAACTGCGCGAGGGCATCGCGATGCTCGACTCGTGCATGCGACCGGACCTCGTCACGGAGATCACCCTGCAGCCGGTGCGACGCCACGGTGTGGACGCGGCGATCTTCTTCAGCGACATCGTGGTGCCCCTCAAGGCCATCGGGGTCGACCTGGACATCGTCCCCGGTGTCGGCCCGGTCATCGCCCACCCGATCCGTGAGCGCAGCGACCTCGATCAGCTCGTCCCACTCACCGAGGGCCATGTCTCCTTCGTGACGGAAGCGGTCCAGGCCCTCGTCGCGGAGCTGGGCAGCACGCCGCTCATCGGCTTCGCCGGCGCCCCCTTCACCCTGGCCTCCTACCTCATCGAGGGAGGCCCCTCCAAGAACCATGAGAAGACCAAGTCGCTGATGCACGGTGACCCCGAGTTGTGGGACGCCTTGTGCGAGCGACTGGCCCAGATCTCCGGGGAGTTCCTGCGAGTGCAGGCCCAGGCCGGTGCGAGTGTGGTCCAACTCTTCGACTCCTGGGTCGGGGCGCTGCCCCGCTCGGACTACCGTCGCTTCGTCCAGCGCCACTCGGCCGTGGCCCTGGCGGCCGTGGCGGACCTCGACGTGCCCCGCATCCACTTCGGGGTCGGGACGGGGGAGTTGCTGACGCTCATGGGGGAGGCCGGCGCCGAGGTCGTCGGTGTCGACTACCGCGTCGAGCTGACCGACGCCATCCACCGACTCGGTGACGGCTACGCCGTGCAGGGCAACCTGGACCCGGCCCTGCTCTTCGCGCCCTGGGAGGTCCTCGACCGCAAGGTCCGCGAGATCGTCGAGGCGGGCCGGACCGCCCCCGGTCACATCTTCAACCTGGGTCACGGCGTCCTGCCTGACGTCGACGCCGACGTCCTGACCCGGGTCACGGCACTGGTCCACGAGGTCTCCGCCCGCTGATGTCCCAAGGGTCGCAAGGGTCACTCGCCCGCTCGAGTCTGACGATGGTCGGGGGCTCCTTCGCCTCCCGCGTCCTCGGCACGGTGCGCGCCGGGCTGCTCACCGCGATCATCGGCGCCGACGCCGCGGCGGACGCGTTCAACCTCGCCAACACGCTGCCCAACGTGCTCTACATGCTGGCCGCCGGCGGCATTCTCAACGCGGTCCTCATCCCGGCCCTGTCCCGGGCCATGAAGCTCGAGGACGGCGGTCAGGAGTTCACCGACCGGGTCATCACCGTCGCCCTGACGGCCATGCTGGCGCTGACGGTGCTCGTCACGGCGGGGGCGGGGGTCTTCGTCTGGCTCCTGGCGGGGAGCCGAAGCCACGAGTTCACGACTCTGGCCGTGGCCTTCTCGCTGATCTGCCTCCCGCAGCTCTTTTTCTACGGCCTCTTCGCCCTGCTCGGGCAGATCCTCAACGCCAGAGGGCTGTTCGGTGCCTTCGCCTGGGCGCCGTTCGTCGCCAACGTCGTCGCGGTCGCGGGCCTGATCGCGTTCATCGTCGTCTTCCCCGACCCGGGCCGCACCGGTGCAGCGGGGCAGGCCCTGCCGCGGCCCCCGGAGGCGTGGACCGGGCCGATGGTCTGGCTGTTCGCCGGGTCCGCGACGCTCGCGGTCGTCGTGCAGGCCCTCTGGCTGATCCCGGCGTTGCGCCGGCAGGGGTTCCACTACCGCCCGCGGTGGGGGATCCGCGGCGTCGGGCTCGGCGGGGTCAGTCGACTGGCGCTGTGGGCCTTCGCCGGCCTGGCCGTCTCTCAGCTGTCGTTCTTCATCACCCAGAAGGCACTCAACAACGCCGCCGGCCAAGGCGGATCGGAGGGGCTCATCGGTGGGCCTGCCGTCTACGGAGTCGCCTTCACGATCTTCATGCTGCCGCACGCCTTCATCACGGTGTCGATCATCACGGCGCTCTTCCCCAGGCTCTCAGCGGCAGCGGCCGACAACGACGTGGCTCAGCTCAAGGTGGACTTCCGTCGAGGACTGGTCCTGCCGCTCGTCGCCAACGTCCCCACGATGGCCCTGGTCATGGTCACGGCCCGACCGGTCGTCGCGCTGCTCAACCCGGGCTTGTCGCAACACTCCATCGACCTGGCCGCCGCCATCCTGGTCATCATGATCCTGGGCGTCGTGCCGTTTGGCATCGACCTGCTGTGCTACCGGTTCTTCTTCGCCCTCGAAGACGGCCGGGCCCCACTCGTCATGCAGGTGGCCCTGACGGGCGTGGCACTCGTCGCCGGGGTCATCACCTTCCTCGTGTCACCGGTGTGGGGTGTTGCCGTGATGGCCGTGGGCCAGACGCTCGGCAACGCGCTGTCCTCCGGGATCGGTCTGGTCAAGGTGCGCCGACGTCTGGGGCCGCTCGGGCTCACGTCCGTCGTGGACTCGGCGGCCCGGATCGGGGTGTCCGCCGCAGCGGCCGGCCTGGTCGCGTGGGGAACCCTGACCGTCATCTCACCCATCCTGCAGGGCCCGGACGACCTGGCCGGGATGTCCATCCTCGAGCGGCTCTTCACCAGCGGCATCGCGCTGGGCCTGGTGGGGTTGGTCTTCGTGGTCATCTACCTCGGTGTCGCGCACGCGGCGCACGTCCGGGAAGTGCGAGACGTGGCCAACCTGGTCCGCCGCAAGCTCGCGCGCGCCTGACCCACTCCGTGTCCCTGGTGCCGCTGAACGATCCCGTATGCCGCTGACCGGGCCGGGGTGCCCGACGCGCAGACCGCGCCGGGCCAGCATCGCGTGACCAGTGCCGTCAGGCCCGCGTCGCCGGATCAGTCGGTGCCGGGTGTGGTGGCGCCGCCGCCGGCCGGGACGGGATCGGGGCCTGATCCCGCCGGGGGCGTGGCGGCCCCGGTGCGGCGACTGCGTACGAGGCGCCGGATGGGGAAGAGCAGCACCAGGGCGATGATGAGCCACGGGGCCAGCACCGCGAGCCCGGTGACGATGACCGCCACGGAGGAGAGGAAGTCACTCCACGCCTCCTTGATGCTGCTGATGAAGGCGTTGTCCTCTCCGGGGGTCAGGGGGGTGGTCCCCGCGGTCCAGAGCGTGAGCGTGACGTCCGACATCGTGGTGCGACGGTCGAGCGAGGTGAGCTGGGCCTGCAACGAGTCCAGGTCCGCCTGACGGCGCGTCAGCTCGGCCTCGATCGAGATCACCTGGTCCAGGCTGGTGGCCTTGGCCAGCAGGGCCCGGATGCTGTCGACCCCCGCCTGCATCGTCGTGATCCGCGCCTTGGTGTCCACGTAGGTGCTGGTCACGTCCTGGGACTGGCTCGACCGGTAGGACACGGTCCCGAGGCGAGCGAACTCGACGAGAACGGGGTCGAGATTCTCGGCAGGGATGCTCACGGACAGACGGGCCTGATCGATGCCCACCGGGGCGATGTCCGGCTTGTTCCGGTCGTAGTTGGGGCCACTGACGCGGCCGTTGGCGCCGCCGCCGCCGGTGGGATCGGCAGCGGTGACGACGTTCTCCGAGAGGATCTGGCCGTTGGCCGCCGTGGTGATGCTCCGGACCTGGTCGCTGGCAGCCGTGAGGTCGGCGACCTCGATGCCGAGCCACGCGGTCCGGGCGATCTTGGTCCCGAGGGCGGCCGCTGCAACGGACGAGTCCGCCGGGGCGGCGGCACTCCCCGGGAGTGCCGCGACCTTGCCCGCCTCCGGGGCTGCGGATTGGGCTTCGGATGACCGGCCCGCCGCGGAGTCGTTGTAGCCGACGTCGGGGGAGTCGGAGGCGCCTCCGGACGACCCGGAGCTGCCCCCCGAACGGCCAGCCAGCGTCGTGAGCCCGATGGGGATGGCCAACGCGAGCAGGAGCGCCCCGATGACCCAGAGCAGGAGTGTCCGTCGCTGGCCCGGGGTCATCTGGCCCCGCCTCGTCATGGTGGTCATCG
>JBDTAU010000329.1:0-15205 GCA_039924465.1 Dermatophilaceae bacterium | reverse complement strand
CCCCGAATAGACCTGACCCTGCGACCGGAGCCGCTCGATGACGTCGGTGTCCTGACGTGACGAGGCGGCGCCGTTGTGGTGCACCTCGGCCAGCGCTGTGACGTCTCGGCTGGTCAACGCCTCGGCTCGCCTGTCTGCCAACTCCTGCAGCACGAGGTCGGGCTGCTCCCCCACTGACCCGACCCTGGTGGGGTCGGCCCCAGTGTCGGTGGCCGCGGCGTGGCCGAGGCCCGGCCCCGATCCCGGAGGTGACGAGAGCGTCGACGGAGCACCACTCGGGAGGGTGGGTCGTCCGACCGACCCGAGGGCGGGCAGCCTCGTGGTGAAGGCCCAGGCCGCCACCAGCGCGGTGCACGCGACGAGCCCGACGGTCAGCACCAACCTCCGTCCGGGCATCCGCAGCTCCCCAAGCCGGCTCGCCGCAGCCCACCGCCCCAGCCGGGCAGCGGCAGCAGCGGCCGCAGCAGCCGCAACTCGAAATCGATCTCTGTCCGGTGGTGCCGGGGTATCCGCCGCAGCGTCGAGCCGGAGTCGATTGGTCAGGGCGGTGGCCTCGTCCGCGCCGACGACGACCTCGATCGGCTCCGCCGGGGCAGCACCGAAGAAGAGCGCCCCGAGCTGCGCCGCGGTCGGACGCCGGGAGGGGTCCGGGTCGATGCAGGCGCCGATCACCGGAGCGAGTTGCGGGCCGACGTGACTGACGATCGTGGCCGGGTCGAGCCGCATCATCGTGTCCGGGGCGCCATTGCCGGTCAGGCAGAACCACGCCAAGGCCCCGAGCGCAAAGACGTCGCTCGCCTCCCCCGGGGCGACGCCTTCGCGGACCTCCGGGGCGACGAATCCCGGGGTGCCCTGGACGGCGCCCGCCCCAGCCCCGGCGAGTCGGGCCGCACCCAGGTCCGTCAGCATCGGCTTGCCTGCTGCCGTGATCAGCACGTTGCGCGCCGAGATGTCACCGTGGGTCCCCCCAGCCGCGTGCAGGGTCGCGACGGCCTCAGCGATCGGGGTCAGCACCGTCACGCTCTCCCCGGGGCGCAGCGCTCCCCTGGCCGTCACGGTCGAGTCGAGGGAAGCCCCTCGGACCTGATCGAAGACCAAGGCGGTCCGCCCATCCGCGAGCCCGACGACATCACGCAGGTGCACGAGGTGCTCGTGCCGCACGGCCTGCAGGACGTGCCGCTCGATCTGCCCCTGCGCCAGCTCGACCGCACCGGGCACCTCGTGCGGCACCTTGATCGCCACCGGGCGACCGGCCGCATCCCGACCCGACCAGACGACCGCAGTGCTGCCCACCCCGATCACGCCCTCGAGCGTGTGGCCGGCGATCTCGGGGCGGGGACGCTGGTCGCTGTTCACCCCTCCATGCTGGCCGCCCTGGGCGACCTCCTGCGGAAGTTATCCACAGGTGGGGTGTGTGCGGGCGGCCGGGTCAGCGGGATTGGCCGGGCGTGACCACGTCGACGACGCGTCGGTCCCGGGCACTGACCCGCGCAGCGTCAATCACGGCGAGCACGTGCACGGCATCGCGGGGGTCGACCGGCATCCGCCCCTGGGGGTCGTCCGAGCGCAGCGCCGCCGCAACACCCCGATAGAAGTCGGCCTGGTCCGCGCCCTGCACGACCGGGCCCGGCTCGCGCTCGTCGCCGCGCACGATCCAGCCCACCGCGTCACCCTGGTTGGCGAACTCCGTGAAGGCACTGACGTCGTCGAACTGCTTCCCGATGACGTAGGCCGCCGACGAGCCTGCCAGCCGGGCCCGCGGTCCCGGCGCGCCGTTGACCGCCGAGGCCATCAGGTGGCTGATGACCCCGGAGACGTGTCGGCACGCGAGGAAGGTGTCGTCCTCGGCGACCGTCGTGCGCGCGTCCAGCTCGGCATAGACGGACTCCACCTCGCCGTGCAGCAGGACGGCCTGGTCGATCAGGTGCGAGTGCAGGTCGAGCAGCAGGCCACCGCCCTCCTCGGGCCCGACGGTCTCACGCCAGCGCTGCTTCGGCACGGGCCGCCAACGGTCCCAACGGTATTCGGCTCGCCAGATCTCTCCGACGAGGCCCTCGTCGCGCACCCTGGTGAGGGCCGGCAGCTCCGGGTCGTAGCGCCGGTTCTGGAAGACGGTGAGCGGCACCCCCAGGTGCTGCGCCAGGCTCACGACCTCGAGCGCCTCGGACGCATCGAGCCCGAGGGGCTTGTCGACGACGACCGCGATCCCGGCCTCGATCACCTGCCGCGCCTGGCCGGCGTGCAGCCCGCTGGGGGTCGCCAGCACGATGAGCTCCAGCCCCTCGACCTCGAGCAGCGCGTCGAGGTCGGGCACGACCCTCGCCTCGGGCAGGTCGGCGTTGATCGCCGCCACCCGCTCCGGGCTCGAGGAGGAGACGGCGATCAGATCGAGGCCGGCACGCCGGATCGCCGGGGCGTGGAACACCTGGCCCGCGCCGCCGTATCCGGCGAGCCCGACGCGGACGGGAACGGACGGCGGGACGGGGCTCGGCGGCATACGGCAACTCTGACACAGGGCCCCGCGGCCGCGGGCGTAGCCTGACCCCCATGCGTTTCGTGCACCTGGGCCTCGACCCGGACTTCGTCGACTACGAGCAGGCGTGGGCGCTGCAACGCGAGACACACGCAGAGGTCGTGGCAGGCACCGTGCCGGACACCGTCTTCCTCCTCGAGCACCGCGCCGTCTACACGGCAGGCAAGCGCACGGAGCCGCAGGAACGGCCCCGGGACGGCACCCCCGTCATCGACGTGGACCGCGGCGGCAAGATCACCTGGCACGGACCGGGGCAGTTGACCGGCTACCCCATCGTCCGGCTGCCGGCCCCCATCGACGTCGTCGACTACGTCCGTCACCTCGAGGAGATGATGATCCGGGTCTGCGCCGACTTCGGGGTCGAGGCCGGCCGCATCGCCGGCGACACCGGCACGTGGATCGCCGAGGACGACCGCGGCCCGCGCCGCAAGATCGGGGCCATCGGGATCCGGGTGAGCCGGCAGGTCGCCATGCACGGCTTCGCCTTCAACTGCAACCCGGACCTGTCCTGGGGCGAGGTCATCATCCCGTGCGGCATCGTCGGTGCCGGCGTCACCTCGCTGTCGCGCGAACTGGGCCGGGACGTCCCGGTCACCGAGGTGCTGCCGCACGTCGAACGCCACCTGACCGACGCCCTCGCCACGCTCCGACCCAACCGGCGCGTCCAGGAGGCGAGCGGGGCCACCAAGCCCTAGTCTGAGCGACGACCACCACGTCAGGGCACCACAGGGGGCACCCATGGACATCGCAGTCCGTACCACCAGCCTGCGCAAGACCTACCTGAGCCGGGGTGGTCGCCGCGTCGCCGTCGCGGGGCTGACGATGAGCGTGCCGGCCGGCGGGGTGCACGGCTTTCTCGGACCCAACGGCTCCGGCAAGACGACGACGATCCGGATGTTGCTCGGCCTGATCCGGGCCGACTCGGGGACCGCGGAGATCTTCGGCCACCCGGTGCCCAGGGAGCTGCCCGACGTCATCGACCGGGTCGGGGCGATCGTCGTGTCGCCCAAGTTCTTCCCCGCCTTCACCGGGAGGCAGAACCTGCGTCTGCTCGCCGACGCGATCGGCACCCCCCGGACCCGGATCGACGAGGTCCTCGATGCCACCCATCTCGGCGACCGGGGCCGCGACCACTACGCCGGCTACTCCCTCGGCATGAAGCAACGCCTCGCCATCGCCGCCACCCTGCTCAAGGATCCCGAGCTGCTCATCTTCGACGAGCCGACCAACGGCCTCGACCCCGCAGGCATCCGCGAGATCCGCGACACGATGAGATCGCTGGGGGAACAGGGCAAGACGGTGCTGGTCAGCTCCCACATCCTCGCCGAGGTCGAGCACGTCGCCGACACCGTGACGATCATCGGGCACGGACGGACGCTGGCCGAGGGCACCGTGGCCGAGATCCTCGGCAGCGGCGGTCTCGCCCAGGTCCGGGTCGTCGTGGCCGCCCCGGAACGGGCCGCGGCGCTGCTGACCGCCGACGGCCTGAGCGTCCAGGTCGAGCCGCACCACCTCGTGGTGGCCGCCGCCGACCCGGCACAGATCACCCGGACCCTCGCCGGGCACGGTCTCTACGTCAGCGAGTTGACGCCGATCCGGGCCGACCTCGAGTCCGCCTTCCTCGCGCTGACCGCCGAGGAGGGGCTGGGCACCGACGCCGACCGACTCGCCGGCGACCATCCCCCCGGCAACCACTCCTACTATGACAAACCAACCGCTGACGGACCGAGCGCCGAGCGCACGTCAGGAGGCGCGGCATGAAGGCCACCGTGCTCGATCCGGACACGCGGCCCCGATCGGCCCACCCCACCGGCACCTCCTTCGCCGGGCTCGTCGGCGTCGAGCTGCGTCGGCTCTGGTGGCGTCGACTGACCAAGGCCGCCCTCGTGGCCATCGTCGTCTTCAGCGGTTTCACCGTCTACAACGCCTACCAGCAGAGCACTCCCGAGTCACTCGCCCAGGCAGTGGACAACTACGCCCAGATGAGCAGGGACCTGGAGGCTCAGAGGGCGGACCTGCCCCAGATGATCGCTGAGTGCAAGAAGTCAGAGGCTCAGGAGCAACTGAACGACCCGGGTGCTGACTTCGGCTGCGACAGCATGGCCGAAGGCATGCAGATGCCGACCCTTGAGCAGATGGGGGTGATGCCCCCCGTCGCCGAGGGACTCACCGCGACCTTGGCCAAGATCTCCGTCTACCTCTATGCCTTCCTCGCCTTCATGCTGGGCGCCAGCCTCATCGGGGCCGAGTTCAGCACCGGAGCCTTCGGGACCTGGCTGACCTTCCAGCCGCGGCGGGTCCGGGTCGCGGCCAGCAAGTTGCTGTCGGCCGTGGGTGGGGGTGTGCTGCTGAGCGCGCTCGGCCTCGGTCTGACCTGGCTCGGGGCGTGGATGATCGCGCAGATCAACCGACCTGACTCGACGCTGAAGTTGCCCCCCGCCGCAGTCCTGGACGAGTCGCTGCCCCAACTGTTGCTGCGCTGCGTGGCCATCGTCGTCCTCGCCGCGGTGGCCGGAGCCGCGCTGGCTCTCGTAGTCCGGCACACGGCCGCAGTGGTGGGCTTCCTGCTCGGTTACGCCGTCATCGGTGAGCTGATCCTAGGGTCGAGCTTCAGGCAGGGCCGGCTCCAACCGTGGCTGTTCAGCACCAACATCCGGGCCTTCATCGATCGCGGCACGACCTACTACGCCGAGTCGTGCACAGGCACCTCCTGCCAGTACACCGAGCACACGCTGTCCTACACGCACAGCTGGATCTACCTGCTCGTCGCGGGCCTGATCACGGTGGTCGTCTCCCTGCTCGTCTTCCGGCGCCGCGACGTCAACTGATCGCACCAGCCCTAGCACCAGGCCGTATGCCGCCCACCGCGGTTCCGGCCCCACCTGCGCAGCGGCGTAGGCTGGCCCGAACTCACCCCCACCCCCGAGGAGTTCCCGTGACTGTCGTTCCTGATGGTCGTCGACTGCTGCGCGTCGAGGCGCGCAACGCCGAGACCCCCATCGAGCGCAAGCCGGAGTGGATCCGCACCACCGCCAAGATGGGGCCGGAGTACACGGCGCTGCACGCGATGGTGAAGTCCGAGGGCCTGCACACCGTGTGTCAGGAAGCGGGTTGCCCCAACATCTTCGAGTGCTGGGAGGACAAGGAAGCCACCTTCCTCATCGGCGGGGACATCTGCACCCGGCGCTGCGACTTCTGCGACATCGCCACGGGCCGACCGACCACCCTGGACCTCGACGAGCCACGTCGGGTGGCCGAGTCGGTAGCCCGGATGGGGCTGCGCTACTCGACCGTCACCGGGGTCGCCCGCGACGACCAGGCCGACGGGGCGGCCGGGCTCTACGCCGAGACGATCCGCCAGATCCACCTGCTCAATCCCAACACCGGCGTCGAGATCCTGCCGCCCGACTTCGGGGCGGTGCCCGAGCTCGTCGGGCAGGTGTTCGACGCCCGGCCCGAGGTCTTCGCCCACAACCTCGAGACGGTGCCACGGATCTTCAAGCGGATCCGGCCGGCCTTCACCTACGACAAGTCGCTGCGGGTGCTGAGCATGGCCCGCGAGGCCGAGCTGGTCACCAAGTCCAACCTCATCCTCGGCATGGGCGAGAACGAGACCGAGATCGAGGAGGCCATCCGCGACCTGCACGACGCTGGCTGCGACATCCTGACGATCACCCAGTACCTGCGCCCGTCCAAGCTGCACCACCCGATCGACCGGTGGGTCCGGCCGGAGGAGTTCGTGCACTGGTCCTCGGTGGCGGAGGACGTCGGGTTCAAGGGCGTCATGGCCGGGCCGCTGGTGCGCTCGTCCTACCGCGCGGGTCGGCTCTGGGCCACCGCGATGCGCAAATGGGGACGCGCGATCCCGGAGCACCTGGCCCACCTCGCCGCGGCAGCGGAGTCACCGGCCCGCCAGGAGGCGGCGTCATTGGTGGCACGTGCCGCCTCGGCCGTATCCTGACCGGTATGGCACGTAAAAAGGACGACGAAGCAAAACCCAAGAAGCCGAAGAAGGCCGGTCGGATCTCCCAGATCAGGGACGTCTACAAGGCGGCCAAGGTCGCGGACCCGTCCATCGGCTGGTGGGTGCTGCTCGCCTTCCTCGCGACGGTCGCGGTCTTCCTGATCGCCGGCCTCATCTTCAACATGCCGGTGTTCCTCGGGCTGCTGGGCGTCGCGTTCGGCGCCCTGGCCGCCACGATCGTGATGAGTCGGCGCGCCGAGCGGGCCGCCTACAGCCAGATCGAGGGGCACGCCGGTGCTGCGGGCGCCGCCCTGACCTCGATCCGCAAGGGCTGGTTCACCGACCGTGAGCCGGTGGCCGCAGACGTCGCCCGCCCCGGAGACGTCGACAGCGCCGCCATGGTCTACCGCGCCCTCGGCCGCCCCGGTGTCGTCCTCATCGGCGAGGGCCCGCACGCCCGGGTCCAGAAACTGCTCCTGAGCGAGAAGAAGCGGGTCGAGCGGGTCGCCCCCGGTGTGCCGGTCATCCTGATGCGCGTCGGCAAGGGCGAGGACGAGGTCCCGCTGCCCAAGCTCGCGAACAAGGTCCGGCGCCTCAAGCCAAAAATCACCAAGGACGAGATGTCGATGGTCAACAAGCGACTCAAGTCGCTCGGCGGGATGCGCACCCCGCTGCCCAAGGGGGTCGACCCCACTCGGGCCCGGATGGACCGCCGCGCCCTGCGTGGCAAGTAGTCCGTCAGGAGCGGGCCGGCGCGGGTCCCCGGGTCAGCCCGGCTTGGCCGGGGGTGGCGCTCAGCGGGTGCGAACGATCACGGTGTTGGGCACCTTGTCGTGCAGCCCGCGCCCGTCGCTGTCCCAGAACACCGCCGGGAAGAAGAGACAGAGCAACACCGTGCGGGTCAGGGTCTGCAGAGCGCTGGCCCGGCCGCCCATGACGGAGCGGACGTTCAGCCCGACGACGCGGTGCCCGATCGTCGATCCTGCGGTCCCGACGAGGAGCAGGTTCATCACTCCGAAGACGGCCAGGATCAGGAAGTTCTGCACGCCCGTGGGGGCCGGGTCGGCGAACGGCAGCGGCACACCCATTAGGCCCCGGGCAATGAGCAGGGAGATCGCCCAGTCGATGATCACTCCCACGAGACGGATGCCAAACCGGCCGATCGAGCCCGGACCGTGCTCGGGCAGACCGAGTCGCTCCCCCGGGTAGGCGCCCGAGGGGATGCGCGCGCCCGGGCCCTCGAGCCACGATCCAATGTCTTTGCGGTCCACGCGGTCAGCCTAACCGCGTGTAACGCGCCGGAAACCTCCGGGTCACGGTCGAGAAATGGTGACCCCGTAGTGTTTCTCTCGACAGCACGGGGGTGTGCGGCCGCACGAGGCCGACACCCTTTCCCACGTAGGAGGTCGGATGTTCAGCTCAGCCGAAGAGGTCCTCGCTTTCATCAAGGATGAGGACGTCAAGTTCGTCGACATCCGGTTCTGCGACCTGCCCGGTGTCATGCAGCACTTCAACGTCCCGGCTGAGACCGTCGATGAGGACTTCTTCACCGTCGGCCAGATGTTTGATGGCAGCTCGATCCGAGGCTTCCAGGCCATCCACGAGTCGGACATGAAGCTCGTGCCGGACGTTGCGACGGCCTTCGTCGACCCGTACCGCGCCCAGAAGACGCTCATCATGAACTTCTCGATCCTCGACCCCTTCACGGACGAGCGCTACAGCCGCGACCCGCGCAACATCGCCAAGAAGGCCGAGGAGTACCTCAAGTCGACGGGCATCGCCGACACCGCGTTCTTCGGCGCCGAGGCGGAGTTCTACATCTTCGACGACGTGCGCTTCGAGACGAAGCCGAACGCCAGCTACTTCTACCTCGACTCGATCGAGGCGGCCTGGAACACCGGCCGGGTCGAGGAGGGCGGCAACAAGGGCTACAAGACGCGCTACAAGGGCGGCTACTTCCCCGTCTCCCCCGTCGACCACTTCGCCGACTTCCGCGACACGATCTGCCTCGAGCTCAAGCAGGTCGGACTCAACGTCGAGCGCAGCCACCACGAGGTCGGCACCGCCGGGCAGATGGAGATCAACTACCGCTTCAACACGTTGCTGCACTCCGGCGATGACCTGATGAAGTTCAAGTACGTCGTCAAGAACTCCGCCTGGCGGCAGGGCCACACGGCCACCTTCATGCCGAAGCCGCTCTACGGCGACAACGGGTCCGGGATGCACACGCACCAGTCGTTGTGGAAGGACGGCGAGCCGCTCTTCTACGACGAGCGCGGCTACGGTGGCCTCTCCGACCTGGCCCGGTGGTACATCGGCGGCCTCCTCAAGCACGCCGCCTCGCTGCTGGCCTTCACGAACCCGACGGTGAACTCCTACCACCGCCTGGTGCCCGGCTACGAGGCCCCGGTCAACCTGGTCTACTCGGCCCGGAACCGGTCGGCGTGCGTGCGCATCCCGATCACCGGCAACTCACCCAAGGCCAAGCGCATCGAGTTCCGCGTCCCGGACCCGTCGGCCAACCCCTACCTCGCCTTCGCGGCACAGTTGATGGCCGGGCTCGATGGGATCAAGAACCGGATCGAGCCCCCAGACCCGATCGACAAGGACCTCTACGAGCTGCCCCCGGAGGAGCACGCTGCGATCGAGCAGGTACCCGGCTCACTGCCCGAGGTGCTCAACGCGCTCGAGCAGGACTTCGACTACCTCCTCGAGGGTGACGTGTTCACCGAGGACCTGCTCGACGCCTGGATCGAGTACAAGCGCAAGAACGAGGTCGACCCGATCCGCTTCCGCCCGCACCCGCACGAGTTCGAGATGTACTTCGACCTCTGAGCACCAGTTCCCAGCGCGGCTGGGACCCGACGCATCGTGCTCAACGGCGGCTCAGCGGCATACGGAAGAGATCCCGTATGCCGCTGAGCGCGGTCAGGCTGCCTCGCTCCCCGGGCGGTAGGCGGTGTCCACGGCAGTGCGGAGGGCGGCGCTCGGCCAGCGGACCCCGGTGAGCGCGATGAGCACGAGGCAGATCCCGGCGCAGATCGCGACCCCGCGGGCTGGCCCGACGTACTGACCGATCCACCCGGCGGCCAGGTAGGACAGGCCGACGAACGACACGGACAGGGCGCCGGCGAGGGAGAAGATCCGGCCCCGCAGCTCGGGGGCCGTGACCAGGGTGAAGGTCGACTGCAGTGGCACCATGAACGCCTGCAGTGCGCCACTGAGGCACCACAGGGCCGCGATGGTCCAGAGCGGCAGGTCGAGCGCCGTGAGCAGCAGCGGCAGCGGCATCAGGAGCGCGACCGGGAGGACCGCAGCGTTCTGCGACTCGACGCTGCGGCGGCTGATGAGCAGGATCCCGACGACCGCGCCTGCGATGGGGGCCGCCATGAGGTAGCCGCCCCAACCGCTGGACCCGGCGAGCGGGATGGCCAACGCCTCCGGGGCCGCGATGGCGAGTCCGGCGACGGTGCTGAGCAGGACGAGCCGGAACAGGACCGGATGACGGGCCAGATCACCAGCGGCAACCCGGATGTCGGAGAAGAAGCCGCGCAGCCCTTTGCCGTGCTCCCCCGTCACGGCCCGCAGCGGCGCGACCCAGGCGATCACGACGGCGGCGGCGACAAAGGTCAGCAGGTCGGCAAGCAGGCCGTAGCGGGCGCCGAGGGCCACCACGAGGGTCCCGCCGACGACCAGGCCGATGGCCTGATTGAGCTGCTCCGAGAGGGCGGCCAGCCCGATGGCTCGGGCGTAGAGGCGGCGGTCCAGGAAGAAGTCGGTCAGCAGGACCAGGTTGGCGGCGATGGCCGCTCCCCCGATGGCTTCGAGCACGAAGAGTACGGCGAAGATCCCCCAGAGGGGTGCGACCGACACGACGAGCACGATCAGGACGGCGACGCAGACGGCTCTGCCCAGGTGGGCGGCGACCAGGACGACGCGGTAGGGGAAGCGATCGACGATCGGCCCGAAGAGGCTGCGGCCAAAGACCGAGGGCAGCAGGCTGACCGCCAGCGTGGTGGCGGTGGCCAGCGGCGACCGGGTCCGCTCGTAGACGACTGCGGCGATGGTGAATCGGGCGATGAAGTCGCCCCACATCGACAGGGCGCCGACGATGAAGATGGGCAGGTAGCCGGGGACTCGAAGCACTGCCGCATAACTCGGCATGCCCTTCGCCCGACCATCGGTGCTCATCACGTCATGACGCTACCCCGACCTCGCGAGTCGTAAAAGTTGAAATCTGTCGCGAGTCGCGATCGTCGGGTGTAGCGCTTCCACCGATCGCCCAACCCGAGGGCCTCACCGGCCGGCCGGCCGAGGATGCGACTGACCCCGTCCGCGTCCTGCAGGTTGGAGGGTGCACTGTCGATCGGCCGGCCGCGCCACAGCATTCCTGCGTTGCGCAGACGGACCGCGAGGAGCCACGCGTCCCTCAGGTCACGGCCGTGGATGCTGCTGATGATGCCCGCAGCCACGAGGGCATCGAGGGCGTTGAGCGTGCCCGTGACCCGCAGCGACTCGTGCTCGTGGGCATGCTGCAGCTGGGCCAGCTGCACCGTCCACTCGACGTCGGTCTGGCCCCCGAGCCCCAACTTGATGTGGGTGCGGCGGTCGGCTCCCCGGGGCAGTCGTTCGGCTTCCATCCGGGCCTTGAGGGTCCGGATGTCGCGGACCTGCGCTGCGCTCAGCCCACCCTCGGGCCACCGCAGGGGGTCGATCATGGCCCGGAACTGCGCCGCGAGGTCATCCGGGCCGACGACGGGGTTGGCCCGGAGCAGAGCCTGGAACTCCCAGGTGAGCGCCCAACGCTCGTAGTAGCTGCGATAGGCCTCGAGGCTGCGCACGAGGGGGCCGCTCTTGCCCTCGGGACGCAGGTCCGCATCGATCGGCAGCTGCGGGTCTGGCCCGGGACCGGCCAGCAGCCGGCGCACTTCCTGGACGACGAGTGTCGCCTGTTGCTGCACCTGCTCCTCGGTCGACGGGTCGTGCGGGCGGTGCACGAACATGACGTCCGCGTCCGAGGTGTAGCCCATCTCGGCGCCGCCAAAACTCCCCATCGCGATGACGAGCAGGTCGCCGCCGAGCTCCGTCCCCTCCCGCTGGGCGACCTCCCGGGTGGCGATCTCGACGGTGGCCTCCAGGGTCGCGGCGGTCAGGTCGGTGAGGGCAGCACCGACCTCCCGGACGTCCAGCGCCCCGGTGAGGTCGCCGATGACGATCCGCAGCAACTCGTGACGCCGGATGGTCCGCACCGCCGTGACGGCGCCGGAGGCCTCCTCACGGCGGCCGGCGGCCGAGCGCATCGTCGCCGTGAGCGCCTCGCGGCTCCGGGGCACCAGCCCCGTCGACTCGCCCAGGATGGCCACGCTCTCCGGGGACTTCACGAGGAGGTCCGCGGCGAAGCGGCTGCGCGCGAGCACGTGCGCGAGTCGATCGGCCGCGCGGCCCTCGTCCCGGAGCATCTTGAGATACCAATGGGTGGTGCCCAGGGTGTCGCTGACCCGTCGGAAGGAGAGCAGCCCGGCATCGGGGTCAGCCTCGTCTGCGAACCACCCCAGCATCACCGGCAAGAGGGTGCGCTGGATCGCGGCACGACGGCTCACCCCGGTGGTCATGGCCTCGATGTGGCGCATCGCGCCTGCGGGGTCCCGGAAGCCGAGGGCGGCCAGACGCTGCTCGGCGGCCTCCGGCGTGAGTCGCTGGGCGTCCGGGCCCAGCTTGGCGGCGGCCGCGAGCAGCGGCCGGTAGAAGAGCCGCTCGTGGATCCGTCGCACCTCGCGGGCGGTCCGTTGGCGATCGGCCACGACTGCGGCCGCGGGATCCGTGCGGTGGCCCATGGCCCGGCCCAGACGACGCAGGTCGGCGGGGGCCTCCGGCATCAGGTGGGTCCGGCGCAGCCGGTGCAGCTGGATCCGGTGCTCGAGGCAGCGCAGCCGCCGATAGGCCTCATCGAGGGTCGCCGCATCCTCGCGGGCGACGTAGCCGCCGGCCGAGAGATCGGCCAGCGCCTGCAAGGTGGTGGCGGAGCGCAGCGACGGATCGGTGCGGCCGTGAACCAGTTGCAGCAGTTGCACGCTGAACTCGACGTCCCGCAAACCGCCGGGGCCGAGCTTGAGCTGTCGAGCCGCCTCGTTGGCGGGGACGTTCTGCTCGACCCGTCGCCGCATGGCCTGCACGTCCTCGACGAAGTTGTCCCGGTCCGCCGCCGACCACACGAGCGGGGAGATCTCCGCGGAGTAGCGCTGGCCGAGCTCCTCGTCTCCCGCGGACACCTTCGCCTTGAGCAGGGCCTGAAACTCCCAGGTCTTGGCCCATCGCTCGTAGTAGGCGCGATGGCTCTCGACGGTGCGCACCAGCGGTCCGTGCTTGCCTTCCGGGCGCAGGGCGGGGTCGACCGGCCAGAGCGTCCCCTCGGGAGTCGGTGCCGAACAGGCCCGCATGACCCCCGCCGCAAGAGCGGTACCGACGGCGAGGGCGGCCTCCTCATCGACCCCGTCCGCGGGCTCGGCGACGAAGATGACGTCGACGTCGCTGACGTAGTTGAGCTCCCCGCCACCGGTCTTGCCCATGCCGATGATCGCGAGCCGGCACTGCTCGTGGCCGGGTCCGTACTCCTCGCGGGCGATGGCCAGGGCCCCCTCGAGGGCCGCCTCGGCCAGGGCCGCCAGAGACTGTCCCACGGCGGGCATCTCGGCGAGCGGGTCCGGTGCGGTCAGGTCGATCGCTGCGATCCGCAGCAGGGCCCGCCGGTAGCCGATCCGCAGCGCCTCGAGTGGGGGTCGGTCCCCCCGCCCCGTCGTCACCGCGGAGAGGATCTCGGCACTGACTTCCGCTGCCGTATGCCGCCCCGCCCGGGCCGCGTCGACCCAGTGGTCTGGGTGGCGCACCAGATGGTCGATGAGGGCGGTGGACATCCCGAGGACCGCGAGCACCCGCGCCCGGCCGGCGCCCGGCGTCGTGAGCTCGGCGACGAGGTCCACCACGGTCGCCCCCTCGGGGAGCCCCTCGTGGGCGTGACGGTGGGCCAGCGACTCCATCATCCGGACCAGCCCGAGCAGGGCGAGGTCTGGATCGGGCGTGTCCCCCAGGGCGGCGACCACCTCGGGGATGGCGCCCTGCAGTGGCTGCAGGGCCGGGTCCTCCAGCAGTGACTCGGAGCGGGTCAGGTCACTGAAGCCCGAGCGCACCAAGACGCCCGCCATCGTGGAGCTGCGCGCCGCCATCCCCGGTCACCGCCCTCAGAGACGGTGCAGGTAGCGGTCGATTTCGAACTGCGTGACCTGAGCGCGGTAGTCGTGCCACTCCTGACGCTTGTTGCGCAGGAAGAAGTCGAAGACGTGCTCACCGAGGATGTCGGCGACCAGTTCGCTGCCCTCCATGGCCTCCAGGGCACGCCCGAGCGAGGCCGGCAGGGCGTTGATCCCCATGGCGCGCCGCTCGGCGTTGGTGAGGCTCCACACGTCGTCCTCCGCTTCTGGCGGGAGTTCGTAGCCCTCCTCGATGCCCTTGAGCCCGGCCCCGAGCAGCACCGCGAAGGCCAGGTAGGGGTTGCAGGCCGGGTCGAGCGAGCGGACCTCGACGCGAGTGGACTGACCCTTGTTGGGCTTGTGCATCGGCACTCGCACCAGGGCCGACCGGTTGTTGTGCCCCCACGTCAGGTGGGCCGGGGCCTCGCCGCCGCCCCACAGCCGCTTGTAGGAGTTGATCCACTGGTTGGTCACGGCCGAGATCTCCGCGCCGTGCGTCAGGATGCCGGCGATGAACTGTCGTCCGATCTTGCTCAGTTGGTAGGGAGCCCCCGGCTCGTAGAACGCGTTGGTGTCCCCCTCGAAGAGAGACAGGTGGGTGTGCATGCCCGAGCCGGCGTGCTCGGCGAAGGGCTTGGGCATGAAGGTCGCATAGACGCCCTGGGTCAACGCCACTTCCTTGATGACGGCCCGGAAGGTCATGATGTTGTCCGCCGTCGACAAGGCGTCGGCGTAGCGCAGGTCGATCTCGTTCTGGCCCGGCGCGCCCTCGTGGTGGCTGAACTCCACCGAGATGCCCATGCTCTCGAGCATCGTGATGGCAGCGCGTCGGAAGTCGTGCCCGGTGCCGTGCGGCACGTGGTCGAAGTAGCCCGCATCATCGACCGGGACCGGCCGCCCGTCGGGGGAGCGCTCCTGCTCGAGGAGGAAGAACTCGACCTCCGGGTGGGTGTAGAAGGTGAAGCCGAGGTCGGCGGCGCGGGTCAGCGCCCGCTGCAGGACGTGTCGCGGGTCGGCGAAGCTCGGCGAGCCGTCGGGCAGCAAGAGGTCGCAGAACATTCGTGCCGTCCCGGGCGACTCCCCGCGCCACGGCAGGATCTGGAAGGTCGCCGGGTCGGGTTTGGCCAGCCGATCGGCCTCGTAGACGCGGGCGAAGCCCTCGATGGCGGACCCGTCAAACCCGATCCCCTCCGCGAAGGCGCCCTCGAGCTCGGCCGGTGCCACCGCCACGGACTTGAGCGTCCCGAGGACATCGGTGAACCAGAGGCGGACAAAACGGATGTCGCGCTCTTCGATGGTGCGCAGCACGAACTCTTCCTGACGGTTCATGGGTCGATCCTGCCGCACTCCTGTTTCGGCGGCGTTACGACCCGCGCGAAGAGCCCCCGGGAGGGGTTCTCCCGGGGGCTCCTCATCGCGGGTTCGGCCAGGGGCCGCCCGGCATCACCTCACTTGAAGTTGACC
>JBDTAU010000328.1:0-2874 GCA_039924465.1 Dermatophilaceae bacterium | reverse complement strand
CCGAGCCGTGATCCCGCAATCGCGGTGCTCGAGCCCCCTTCGAGGTGGTCGATCGCTCCTTGGAGCACCGAGATGACGATCTGGGTCCCGATGCCCGAGCCGTCGCCCTCGATGACGGTGACCTGCTTGCCGTCGCCGGACCTCAGGCCGGCCCCGAAGCCCTCCGGGATGATCAGGCCGACCTGCGCCTGACCGTTCTTGGCGAGGTCACGCACCTGCCCGGCGGGTGCGTCCTTGACGGTGACCCGGAGCCCGCCCGTGGCGTCGGTGCCGTCGAGACCGCCGAGGGCCCCGACGAGCGCCAAGGCCAGGTCGTCACCCGCGGGGACGGAGGCTGCGACGGTGACCGGACCGATCGTCCCGTCCTGCGCGTCACCGACGACGAGGTTGAGGACGGACATCAGCGCGAGCGGCACGATGATGGCAAAGATGATGACCGACTTGTCGCGGATCCGCTGACGCAGGTCCGACAGGGTCATGGTCCACAGGTGTCGCACGTCAGTCCCTCAGCGCCTTGCCGGTCAGCCGGAGGAAGACCGACTCGAGGTTGGGCCTGGTGATCTGCACGTCGCTGAGACGCATTCCGGCACCCGTGGCGTCGGTGACGATGGTCGCGATCGCGCTCGGCGCGTCGTGGACGGCGAGGTTGAGGGTATGCCGTTCACGATCAACCTGCTCCACCGCTGGCAGGGCACGCAGCGCCGCTTCGGCCGCCACGGTGTCTCCCGAGCCGTCCAGGCGGATGTGGTCCAGGTCCCCGGTGAGCCGGATCAGCTCGTCGCGGGTGCCCTCCGCCTGCAGCCGCCCGGAGTCGATGATCCCGATCCGGTCACAGAGGCGCTCGGCCTCCTCCATGTAGTGCGTGGTGTAGAGAACGGCCATCCCCGCCGTGGAGAGGCGCTCGACCGCCTCGAGGATCGAGTTGCGGGACTGCGGGTCGACCCCGACCGTGGGCTCGTCGAGGATGAGCAGCTCCGGTTTGTGCAGCAGTCCGATGCCGATGTTGAGCCGACGCTTCATCCCCCCGGAGAACTCCTTGGTGGGGTCCTTGGCCCGGTCCGTGAGGCCGATGACCTCGAGGACCTCCGCGACCCGGGATGCGAGCGTAGTCCCGTGGATTCCCTGAAGCCGGCCGAAGAAGGTGAGGTTCTCGCGGGCGGTCAGCTCCGGGTAGATGGCCAGCTCTTGGGGGACAAGCCCGATGTGTCGCTTCGGCTCGACCCTGGCCGGACCCATCCGATCCCCTTGGACGGTGACCGTGCCGGCATCGGCCTCGATGAGGCCCGCCACCATCGAGATCGCCGTCGTCTTGCCGGCGCCGTTGGGGCCGAGCAGCCCGTAGGTCTCGCCCCGGCCGACTCGGAAGGAGACGCCGTCGACGGCCTTCAGGTCCCCGAAGCTGCGGCACAGGTCAGTGACGAGCAGGACGTCGGCCTCCCCGTGGGTCCCCTCGGGAGCTGCGTGACGGGGGGCGGCGTCGGTCATCTGATTCCTTGTCGCGCTGGTTCGGGCGGTTGCGCACTGGGCTACGGGTGGCCGTCGCTGTGAGCCCCGTCGGTGAGCCTACCCGGACCCCCGTAGCAGGCCCGTGCCATCTGTCTTGTCCAGCATCGGACGGCTATCGCCCGCGCCTTCGCGCTCCCTGACGCCCCGACGTCGACAGTCGGGACGCCGCGGCGTCCCGGGCTACTTCACCTCGGCGCGGTTGAGGCGCCACAGCCCGAGAACCAACGGGAGGACCACCCACAAGGCCACGGACGAGCCCAGCTGGGCCCACTGCTCACCGGTCAGGCTCCCGTTGAAGAGCGGCAGCATGGTCTCGTTCAGGTTGAGCCACTGCGAAGCGCTGTGCAGCCAGCTGACCATCTGACCCAGGATGGCCCACGCGGACGGCAGGACGAAGTAGACGACGATCGCGGCGGGAGTGTTCTTGAAGAGCATACCGAAGCCGACCCCTTGCGCCATCCCCAGCAGGACGTAGAGCGCCCCACCGAAGAGCGCGATCCGGTCGAGGGTCCAGTCACCCGAATAGCCGCGCAGCGTGATCGCCGCCTGGTGCGCGACGACGGCGAGCACGATCGAGAGCACGATCGCACTCACCCCGACGATCATGGCCGCCACGAACTTGGCCGCCGCGACCCGCATCCGACGCGGCTCGAGGCTGAAGGTCACCAGACCCGTGCGCTGCGACCACTCGGACGTGACCGCGAGGATGCCCACGACCGGCAGGATGATCGCCTGCGGCGTCAGGGTGGCCTGGAGGTAGTCGCCCAGCGGGTGCTTGCCTCCGTCGTTGAAGAACATGATGACCAGCGTGATCGCGATGATGAGGCCGATGCCGATGAGCAGCCATCGCCCGGCCCTGGTGTCCAGCATCTTGCGCAACTCGACCCGCACGAGCCGGGTGAAGGGGACTCCGGTGGTGGGCCGCTCCCCCGCGATCCGGGACGGGACCGCGGCGACGGTGGGCAGGGCGGGCTCGGCCTTGGCCGAGACGTTCGCGGCCCTGTCGGCACCGTTGGTAGCCGAGGTGGCGGCATCGTTGCTGGCGCCGTGAGCGGAGCCGTTCGAACCGGCGGCGGCGACCTCTGCTGGACTGGTGGACTTGCTGGACTTGCTGGTCCTGGTGTTCATGCCGCCACCTCCTCACGGGCCGTCGCGGCCGTGAGTTCGAGGAACATCTCCTCGAGCCCCCGACTCTCGCCACTGCGCAACTCGATCAGAACGATCCCGGAGCTCAGTGCGACCTGCCCGACCTGGACCGGCTCAGCCTCGACGAGGAGGCCGCCGGTCGCCGCCGGCTCGGCCGTGATCGACGCGGCCGCCAGGGCCGAGGCGAGGGCCGCGTCGTCCGTGGAGCGGACCATCGTGCCG
>JBDTAU010000327.1:0-5575 GCA_039924465.1 Dermatophilaceae bacterium | reverse complement strand
CGAGCACCCGATCGCCCGGGCCATCGTCACCGCGTCCCACGTTGCCAAGTTGCGTCTGCCGCGGATCACCGACTTCGCCACGAATCCGGGCGAGGGGGCCACCGCCCGGATCAAGGACACCGAGGTGACCGTCGGCAAGGCGGCCCTGTTCGACACCGTCGACCCGGTGCTGCGCGCCCACGCGGAGGCCAAGGCCGGCACCACGGTCTTCGTCGGGTGGGACGGCACCGCCCACGGCGCCCTCACGGTCGAGGACACCGTCCGTGCGACGTCAGCTGACGCCATCGCCCGGCTCAAGACCCTGGGCCTGACCCCGCACCTGCTCACCGGTGACGGAGCCGCCAATGCCCGCAGCGTGGCCGAGCAGGTCGGGATTGGGCCGGCCAACGTCCGGGCCGACGTGCTGCCCGCCGACAAGCACGCCGTCGTGGCAGAGCTCCAACGCCGCGGCAAGGTCGTCGCCATGGTCGGCGACGGCATCAACGACGCCGCCGCGCTCGCCCAGGCCGATCTCGGGCTGGCGATGGGGTCGGGCACCGACGTGGCGATGGACTCGGCGGACATCGTCCTGGTCCGACCGGATCTGGACGCCGTCGGCGACGCGATCGAGTTGTCCCGCGAGACCCTGCGGATCATCAAGCAGAACCTCGCGTGGGCCTTCGGCTACAACGTCGCTGCGATCCCGTTGGCCGCCTTCGGTCTGCTCAACCCGATGATCGCCGGCGCCACGATGGCCATGTCCTCAGTCCTCGTCGTCACCAACTCGCTGCGCCTCAAGCGCTTCAAGCGCTGAGGACCGCAAAGGCCACCATCCCTGTGGATGGTGGCCTTTGGCGTGGTCAGGTCGGTCGGGGCGTTGCTCACCGCATCCGGGCCGGCACCCCCAGGCAGCTGGCTCTCAGATGACGACCAGACCCTCGGGGGTCGAGAAGGTCACGGAGAGCAGCCCCGGTGTCCCGTGCGGGGCCAGGAAGGTGAAGTGGATGTCGCCCTTGTCGAAGCGATCCTCCGGCCCCAGCCACTCGCGCACCCGCGACGGGTCACCGGCGATCTGGAGGTTGGCGATCGCGACATCGGTCGCAGAAGTCGCAGCAGGGTGCAGGGAGTAGTCGTCCCAGCGCACGAAGAAGGGCAGCTGCGGGTCGGCCATCAAGCCCTTGACCCCGATCTGGCGCCACTTGAGCTCGACCCCGTCCGGCCGGTGCCGGTTGCCGTCGACAGCCGCACGGCCGAGGCGCTTCTCCACGGGCTCGAGGTTGTCGACGGAGATCACCCAGCCGAGCCAGCCACCGCCGGCCTCGGAACGGGCGCGGACGGCCTGGCCGAAGGGCGCCTTGTCGGACGCCGGGTGGTCGAGGACTTCGACGACCTCGAGGTAGTTGCGGTGAGCCAGCGGAAAGATGACGTTCCGGGTGCCGAAGCGCGGGTGAATGCCGCCATCGACGGGGTCCACCCCGATCAGCTTCGAAAGTCGGGCGGCCGTGGCCTGCACTCCGTCGTGCTCCGCGGCATAGGACACGTGGTCAACTCGCATGCCGTCCATCGTGGCACACCAGCGGGGGTGCTCTTGACCACCCCCCGGTTCGCCCTCGGATCACCGTCGAGAGCGGACGGACGTCAAAGCACCGGCGCCGCGATCGGTTCAGCGCACCCCGCGTTGCCGGACCGCTTCATAGAGCACGATGGCGGCCGACGCGGCCACGTTGAGGCTGTTCGCCTTGCCCCGCATGGGGATCCTGACCCGATGCGTCGCCGCGGCGAGCAGGCGGTCGTCGGCGCCGTGCTTCTCACTGCCGACCGCGATCGCGATCCGTCCGGTGTAGTCGACGTCGGTGTGCAGCAGGTCCGTCGCGGGCGTCGTCACGACCAGGGCGATCTCCCGGGCGGTCAGCCACTCCAGCACCTCGGAGGTCGTGGCGCTGGCCACCGGGACGGCAAAGACGGTGCCCTTGCTGGCCCGCACGACGTTGGGGTTGCCCCAGTCGGTGACGGGGTCAGCGGCGACGACCGCGTCGACTCCAGCCGCATCCGCAGTGCGCAGCATGGCCCCGAGGTTGCCCGGCTTCTCCACCCCCTGGGAGACGAGCCCGAGGAAGCGGTCCCCGTCCGCGCGCAGCTCACCCAGCGGCATACCGACTCGATCAACGACGGCGAGCAAGCCATCGGGACCCTCGCGATACGACACCTTGCCGTAGGCCGCTGAGCTGAGTTGAACGACCTCGCTGTCCTGGGCGCGCAGTCGGGTGAGCAGGTCGGCCTGCGTGCCGATGTCCTGCGAGCCGGCCCGGCCCGCGGGGCTGAAGAGCTCCTCGCACACATAGACGGTGCGCGGCACGACACCGGCCGTCAGCGCGAGGTCGATCTCCTCGTAGCCCTCGACCAGGGTCTGCCCGGTCTCCTCACGGACGCGGCGGCGGCGGAGGGCGAGCAGCCCCTTGAGGCGCGGGTTGGACGCAGAGGTGATGACGAGGTCGGCCATGGCTCTCCCAGCATCCCATCTGCATGACGTGCGGCCCACTCGCGTGTGGCCCTGCGCGAGACACGGACCCAGAATCGAGTGGCCCGGGACGCTCGGAGCTCGGCTTAGGGTTGAGGTCATGCTCGACACCTTGGCGGCCCTGCCGTTCTGGCAGGCGTTCATCGCGCTGTGGTGCATCGTCATGGTGCGGTCCAACGCCACCTACTGGGTCGGGCGCGGCGCCATGGCGGGGTGGCGTCGTCGTCGGCCACAGCCCGAACCCGAACGGCAGGTCCGGGCAGAATCCCTGCTCCGTCGGCTCGGCCCGGTCGCGGTCGTGTTGTCGTATCTCACCGTCGGGATCCAGACGACGATTCACCTCACGGCGGGCGCGCTGCGCATGCCGCTGGCTTATTACGTGCCGGCGGCGGCCCTCGGCTCGATGGCCTGGGCCGCGATCTACGCGACCATCGGCATCGCCGTCGTCGAGGCCTGGCTCGCGGCGCAGGCCGGGTCCTGGTACGCCCTCGGCGGCATCGTGGCGCTGATCCTCGTCGGCCTCGTGACGTGGCTGGTCTCCCACCGACACCGAGCAGGCACGCCCACCCCCTGAGCCGGCCGCCACCCCGCCCGCCCCCGCACGCGCCACCTCGACAATCCCACCCGGGCCCGATCCCGAAGGCGCGCAGACCCGCCCGACCTCGACAATCCCACCCGGGCGGGATGGTCGTGCACCACTCGGGTGCGAAGCGGTCGCCCGAAGCCCGTCACGCAGACCCGATGGCCCCCGCTGCACCGAGGTGGGCCCGGTCGGCCGCGGCCCGGCCCGAGTGCCACCCCTCGGCGTCACGCACGCTCCCCACCGACTTGGTCGAGAGGGTGGGGAACCAGCCGTCAACGACCCGGTCAACGTCCTCGGCCCGAGCCTCGAGGAGCGGGACGAGTTCCTGACCGCTCGATTGCGCCGTTGCCGACGCCGCCTGCACCTCGTCGGCGGTCACCTGCTCGAGCCGCTCCCCGATGCGGCTGGCGAACGAGGCCAGGAACGAGTGCCGGAACGACCTGGTCCGACTCCGGCCATAGCCGTCAGTCCGGGAGCCGGCACTGGTGACGGCCCGCGTCGCCTGAACCAGCAGTGAGGTGAACAGCACCTCCACACTCTCGAGATCCGCCTCGAACCCGACCACCGTGCCGAAGCCGAGCTCACGGCTCCAGATCAGGCGGCACCGGTTGGCCGAGGCCACGGCGTCGAGCAGCATGGCCTTGGGCGCGTCGTACGGGTTGTCGATGCCGATCCGGCGACCCTGTGGCGTGTCGCCCCGACGTCTACCCCGATCGGAGGCCGAGAGCAGGGCGGCGTCGATGCTGTGTCGCGCCATCAGCGCCTGGGCGCCGGCGGTGAAGGTCTCAGCCTCCGCCTCGAACGTCGTCGACTCCGCCTTGGCCAGCAGCTGACGCACCCGGCTGAGGATCCGCTCGTCCACCGCCGGTCCCGCCTCAGGACCGCTAACCCCACCACCCCGGTCGTGCGTCGAGGTGGCTGTCCCCGGCAGGGGAGTCAGGCACTCGAGCCGGGGCAGTCGGACAAGCAGGTGCAGCGCCACGAGGGCCCGCGAGATGAGGGTCAGCCAGTCAACGCCCCGGGCCCGATGCGCATCGAGCCAGGTCTGCGAGGCAGGCCACCAGACGCCGCCCTCGGATTCCTCCAGCTGCGCGCGCCAGCGATGATCGACCGTCGACGGTGCATAGCCAGCCAATTCATCGCTCAGCACATCGATCAGGAGTGACTGCTCCGGCACGGCCACCTTCCGGCGCGCGTAGCGGTGGACATCGGCTGGTTGCCAGCCGCGCTCCCAGGCCTCAGCGGTGGCTTCGGTCAGGCCGGCGATCAGGGTGGTCACGACGATCCGCTGCCCCTGCACCTCATCGCACTGCTGCGCGAGCGCCACTGCGGCATCGTCCAGGGGGTCGCTCAGCCCGAGGTCCAACGCGACGAGACCATCGCTGATGAGCCTCTTGACGCCATCGCGGACCACGGGCTCGGGGCCGGTCGCACGGACCTCGCGGGGGCGAAAACTCTGGCCGTTTCGAGGCGTTGCTCGCCCCGGTTGCTGCTGCCTGCCTGCGCTCGGTCGTCGTGCGCGGTTATTCCTGCTCATCGCTCCACCTGTCGTCAACGGTCCCCTCGGAGAGCGTGCCAGCCATCTCAGACCCGGACCCAACCGCAGTGGCTCCCTGTGGACAACGGATCATTCCGCACCCACCTGTGGACACGTCCGCTCCAGGCCTCCAAGCCTCCAAGCCTCCAGCCCTTCTGGCCTCCAGGGGCCGACAGACGCCCCGAACTGACACGATCCTGACATCAGTGTGACCGGGCCGGGTCCTGCGCAGAATACGCTGCGAAGGTGCCCACGCCAGAGCAAGGGCGAGGACTGGTCCTCGTCGTGGAGGACGAGCCTGCCATCGCCGACGTGTTGCGACTCAACCTGCGCGCAGCCGGCTATGGCGTCGAGGTCGTGTCGGACGGGGCCGCGGCACTCGCGGCCACTCGGGACGTGCGCCCCTCGGCGATCATCCTCGACATCGGGCTGCCCACCATCGACGGGATCGAGGTGTGCCGCCGGCTCCGCGCGTCGGGTGACTGGACCCCGATCCTCTTCGTCACCGCCCGTGACGACGAGGTCGACCGGATCCTCGGGCTCGAGTTGGGGGCGGATGACTACATCACCAAGCCCTTTTCCCCGCGCGAGGTCGTCGCCCGGCTGGCGGGTGTCCTGCGGCGGGTCCGTGGGGACGCCGGCACCCCCGAGGTGCTCCGCTCGGGCGAGTTGGCCATTGACCTGACCAGTCATCGCGTGCTCGTTGACCGTCGCGAGGTTGCTTTGACAGCAACCGAATTCGACCTCCTCGTGCACCTCATGCGCCGACCGGGGGTCGTCTTCACCCGAGAGCAGTTGCTCAGCGAGGTCTGGGGCTACGCCTCCACCGCTGGCGGTCGCACCGTCGATGTGCACGTCGCCCAGGTCCGCGCCAAGCTGGGGGCGGCGAGCCCGATCAGGACGGTGCGCTCGGTGGGGTATGCCGCTGAGCCACCTCCCCGCGGACCTGCAGTCACCG
>JBDTAU010000326.1:0-4934 GCA_039924465.1 Dermatophilaceae bacterium | reverse complement strand
TCGAGCCACGGCAGGGCCTCGACCAGCGTCTGCGCCTTGCCCGCCGCGACCCGGATCGCGGCCGCATCGATGAGCCCGCGCAGGTGCGCTGGACCGTCCGGCTGGGCGGGCGTCACTGGGGGCACCGGCAGGGGGAGGTGCTGCGGCGTGGCTGGCAGGGTCGCCCCGGCGGTGGGGTCGGCGACGGTCATGTGCTGTAGGCCGAGTTCTCTTCGACGTAGTCGTGGGTCAGGTCATTGGTCCAGATGGTCGCGCCCGCATCCCCCGCGTGCAGGTCGACGAGGACGTGGACCTCGCGCGGGGTCAGGTCCACCAGCATCCGGTCATCGCCCACACCGCCCGCCCGACACACCTGCACGCCGTTCATGGACACGTCGAGCAGGGCGGGGTCGAACTGCGCCCGGGTGGTGCCGACCGCGGCCAGGACCCGGCCCCAGTTGGGATCGTTGCCGAAGATCGCGCACTTGAAGAGGTTGTTGCGGGCGATGGCCCGAGCCACTTCGAGGGCGTCCGTCTCGGAGGCCGCGGTGCGGACCTCTATGGCCACGTCGTGGGCGGCGCCCTCGGCATCACCGATGAGTTGGCGGGCCAGGTCGGAGCAGACGGCGAGGAGGCCGGCAGCCAACTCGTCCGGGCCGGCCCGACGCCCCGAGGCACCGGAGGCGAGCACCAGGACGGTGTCGTTGGTCGACATGCAGGCGTCGGAGTCGATGCGGTCGAAGGAGAGCGCCGTGGCGGAGCGCAACCCGGCACCGAGGTCGTCCGGGTCGACCACCGCATCGGTGGTGAGCACGACGAGCATCGTCGCGAGGGCGGGTGCCAGCATGCCGGCGCCCTTGGCCATCCCCGAGATCGACCAGCCGTCACCGGCATGGGCCGCCACCTTGTGCACCGTGTCGGTGGTCATGATCGCGACGGCTGCCGCCTCGTGCCCGTCCGGTCCGAGCTCCGCGGCCGCAGCCGCGATCCCGGCGGTGACCTTGTCCATGGGCAGCAGCTCACCGATCAGGCCGGTCGAGCAGACGACGACGTCGCCGGCCGAGACCCCGACACCCGAGGCGACCAGCTCCGCCATCCGGTGCGCGTCCTGGAAGCCGGGCGCTCCGGTGCAGGCATTGGCCCCGCCGGAGTTGAGGACCACGGCATCGACCCGCGAATCACTGACGACCTGACGTGACCAGATCACCGGCGCGGCGACGACGCGATTGCTGGTGAAGACGGCGGCGGCGTGGTGGTCGGGGCCATCGTTGACGACGAGGGCGAGATCGGGACGACCACTGGCTTTGAGCCCAGCGGTCACTCCGGCGGCACGAAACCCCTGGGGCAGGTTGACGATCGGCTGTGCTGGCGGGTCGCTCACGGGGCCACTCCTGTCTGTGGGAGACCGAGGGTCTCCTCGAATCCGAGGGCGAGGTTGGCGCACTGGACAGCGGCACCGGCGGTGCCCTTGGTCAGGTTGTCGACCGCCGAGACCACGACGACCCGCCCGGCATGCGTGTCGACGATGAGCCCGAGGTGCACGTTGTTGCTCCCGAGCACATCCGCGGTCCGGGGCCAGTCACCCTCGGGCAGCAGGTGCACGAACGGCTCGTGGGCATAGGCCGACTCCCAGACGGACCGGACCACAGCCGGGTCGCCGCCTTCAGCCAGGCGCGCCGTGCAGGTGGCGAGGATCCCCCGGGGCATCGGGGCCAGGGTCGGCGTGAAGGAGATGGTGACGGGACTGCCGGCGGCCCGCGAGAGGTTCTGCTCGATCTCGGGGGTGTGCCGGTGCCCGCCCCCGACGCCGTACGGCGACATCGACCCCATCACCTCGGCACCCAGCAGGTGCGCCTTGAGTGACTTGCCGGCGCCGGAGCTGCCGGACGCGGCGACGACGACGATGTCCCGGGGGTCGAGCACCCCTGCCGCGAGGCCGGGCGCGAGCGCCAGGGAGATGCCGGTGGGGTAGCAGCCGGGCACCGCGATCCGGCGCGCCCCGACCAGCCGGGGCCGCAGGGTCGCTCCCCCGCCCACCGACAGCTCCGGCATCCCGTAGGGCCACGACCCGGCATACGGCGTGTCATAGAAGGCGGTCCACGCCTCCTGCGACTCGAGCCGGAAGTCCGCGCCGCAGTCGATGATGACGACCTCGTCCGGCAACTGGGCGGCCAGCGCCGCGGAGTGCCCGTGCGGGAGGGCCAGGAAGACGACATCGTGCCCGGCGAGCGTGGCCACCGTCGTGTCGGTGAGGACCCGGTCCGCCAGCGGGGTGAGGTTGCGGTGGATGGTGCCCAGTCGCTCGCCCGCACTGCTCCCGGCAGTGACGGCGCCGACCTCGAACTCCGGATGGGCGAGCAGGAGCCGAAGGATCTCTCCTCCGGCGTACCCGCTCGCCCCTGCAACTGCTGCCCTGATCACAACGCATGACTATACACGATCATGCATATCCCTGCATGGGTCGGTCAGCGCTGGACGGCCCCGGTCGCCTCCGCTGCAGCGGCAACAGCCGCGTCGCGGAAGGTGTTGACCTCGTCGGTCGTCAGGGTGTGGTCGCTGGCTCGGAAGGACAACCGGTAGGCCAGGGAGGTGTGGCCCGCCTCGAGCCGCTCCCCCTCGTAGACGTCGAAGAGGCCCACGGACTCCAGGCAGTCCCCCGCCCCGGCACGCAGCGCCGCCTCGACCTCACCGGCCGACACCTCGGACCGCACGAGCAGGGCGACGTCGGTCAGTGCCGGTGGATAGGTCGAGAACGGCACGGCCTGGACCGCCCGGTCGCTGGCCGTCATCAGCACATCGAGGTCGATCTCCGCGGCGACCGCCCGGGCCGGGAGGTCGAGCGCTGCGAGCACCTTGGGGTGCAGCTCGCCGGCGTGGCCGACGAGGGTGCCGTCCTCGAGCGAGATCCGGGCGCACCGGCCCGGGTGCCACGGGGCGTGGTCGGGGTCGTTGGCCACGACCACTGGCACGACCAGAGCGGCAGCGACCGCCTGCACGGCAGCGACCATGTCGCTCCAGTCCGCGCTGCGGCCCGGACCCCACCAGCCGGCGTGCTCGATCAGCCCGCTCGCGATGATGCCGGCCCGGCGCGGCTGGGCCGGGACAGCGGCATACAACTGCTCGAGCGCAGCCTCCGACGGGCGGGAGTGCACGGTGGGGATCGGCGCCTGCCCGAGGGGGCCGTCGGGGCGGAAGACCAGCCCGACCTCAAACAGGGCGACGTCCCGGTGACCCCGGGACACGTTGCGGCGCAAGGCATCGACGAGGCTCGACACCACGCTGGTGCGCAACAACGGTCGCTCGTCGGAGAGCGGGTTGGCCAAGCGCACGGCGCGGCGCCGGTCATCGTCCTCGGACAACATCATCCGGTCGGCGAGGTCGGCGGCGACGAAGGGATAGGTCAGCACCTCGGTGAAGCCGGCGCCGGCCAGTGCGTTCGCTACGACCCGGCGCGCCTTCTGGCCGTGGGTCAGGCCGCGACCGGCGGACGGGGTCGGGATGATCGACGGGATGTTGTAGTACCCGTCGATCCGGGCGACCTCCTCCGCGTAGTCAGGGCCGTCCACGAGGTCGGGGCGCCACGACGGCGGCGTCACCTCGACCACCGTCTCGTCGTCGGTGTCGGCCACCTCGCACCCGAGGTCGCGCAGGATCTGCACGACGTGCTCGCGGGGGTAGTCGACGCCGACGATCCGGCTCGGCTGCGTGACGTCGAGGCCGTAGGCCGCCGGGCTCGTCGTGTGATCAACGTCCGTGACGCCGCGGTCGACCTCACCACCGCCGTAGGTGGTGAGCAGGTCGACGGCGAGTTGGGCAGCCGCCGGCGACACCTGCGGGTCGACCCCCCGCTCGAAGCGCTTGGAGGCCTCCGAGACGAGCTGGTGCCGACGCGAGGAGCGAGCGATCGATGTCGGGTCGAAGTGGGCGGCCTCGATGAGCAGGTTCGTGGTCGAGCTGCTCACCTCCGAGGAGGCTCCGCCCATGACCCCGGCGATGCCGAGCACAGTCTCCCCGGCGTCGGTGATGAGCAGGTCCTCCGGGTCGAGGGTGCGCAGGGCGTCATCGAGGGTGGTCAGCCGCTCCCCCGGCCGGGCCCGTCGCACGACGATCGGGCCGGACAGCGCGTCGAGGTCGTAGGCGTGCAACGGTTGCCCCAGGGCGAGCATGACGTAGTTCGTCACGTCGACGGCGAGCGAGATCGGCCGCATCCCCATCTGGGTCAGCCGCTTCTGCATCCACGCCGGCGAGGCCGCTGACGCGTCGACGCCCCGGACCACCCGGGTGACGAAGCGGTCGCACCCGGGCACGCCGTCGAGCGGCGACTCGTCCTCGAGACGGACCTCGTGGCCGTCCGCGTTGCCGGCCGGCGCGTCGAGGTCGGCCGGGTCCCGGAATCCACCGGGGCGGCTGCCCTGGGAGTGCCAGTACTCGCGGGCCAGCCCGCGCACCGAGAAGCAGTAGCCGCGATCGGGGGTGACGTTGGCCTCGATGGTCTCGTCGGCCAGCCCGAGCAGGGCGATCGCGTCGTCACCGGGTGCCAGTCCGGCGGCCTCGTCCGGTGTGAGGAGTTGATCGAGCACGATGATGCCGTCGTGGTCGGTGCCCAGACCGATCTCGTCCTCGGCACAGATCATCCCGTTGGACATCCGGCCATAGGTCTTGCGCGCCGAGATGGCGAAGCCGCCGGGCAGGACGGCCCCGGGCAGGACGACGACGACGAGGTCACCGACGGCGAAATTGGTGGCGCCGCAGACGATCTCCTGCGCCTTGCCCTCGGTCAGCATCTGGCCGTGCGGGCCCACGTCGACGACGCAGTAGCGGATCGGCTTGCCGTTCTTGTGCTCCTGCTCGTCGAAGGACAGGACGCGGCCGACGACGAGCGGTCCGGTGATGTCACCGCCGTGCAGGTCCTCCTCCTCCAGCCCGACCGAGACCAACGACGCGGCGACCTCGCG
>JBDTAU010000325.1:0-4052 GCA_039924465.1 Dermatophilaceae bacterium | reverse complement strand
GTCGGGCGCATCAGTTTAGCCCGGATCCGCCGAGGGTCCGTGGTGCCCGCTGGAGAAGAATCTGCGCTCCTGACGGGTCCCATGACCGCCCTGGACAGAAGCCAATGCCACTGACAGACGAAACCATCGACGCCAGGCAGCAGGTCTCCAGCCACTTCACGTGCTCCTGGCCCCCGGTCAACGTCACGCCCCGATGTTGCGCTGACCTGGCGTTGGAAGACGAACGTGCCCTAAGGCGACGTTGAGCCGCGTAGCGCACTTGTCGGCTGCCGCTTCAAGAACCGTGGTCAGCTGGGCCACAGACTGAGGCGTGAATTGGAAGGCCCCTGGATGCCCAACACGGGTCTCCCCTGGTCCACATTTGGTCCACGGTCGGGCATGAAAGCGGCCCCGGATCTGCGTTTCCGCAGGTCAGGGGCCGTTTCTGTTGGTGGGCGATACTGGGTTTGAACCAGTGACCTCTTCCGTGTCAGGGAAGCGCGCTACCACTGCGCCAATCGCCCGGGGTTTACTGCTTGAGAGGTGGAGACGGGATTTGAACCCGTGTACGCGGCTTTGCAGGCCGCTGCCTCGCCTCTCGGCCACTCCACCTGTTGAAGGCAAGTTGCCCTCCGAGCGGACAACCGGGCTCGAACCGGCGACCTCAACCTTGGCAAGGTTGCGCTCTACCAACTGAGCTATGTCCGCACAAACACCCTCGGTGTAACTTCCCCGCTCGGTGCTTGGTAGACAGTAGCGGATCAATCCACGAGTTACAAAACCGGAAGAAGGTCCGGCCCTGACCGACCCGAACGGACTGGCCCGGCAGTCAATTCGACGACCCGAACCAGCAGCCATCGAGGTGTCACGTCCCGTCCTTCGGACGGCCCATCCCGGTGGCCAGCTCACGCTCGATCGCCTCTGCCAGGGCTGAGCGTTCCCGGTGCTCATACTGCTGGTCGCGGTGGCGACCCACGTCGGCGTCAGCCTCGTCAGCGGTGCGGTTGGTCGTTGACGACGCGCCGATCGGGTCGGTGTCCGGATCCGGCCGCGTCAGCAGGTTGGCCGCGCCGTCGCGCGCCCACGCCACGATCTTGATCCCTGCGCCCTCGTGCAGGGTGACCGGCCAGAGGACCCGGCTCCCAGCGTTGAGCCCGGCGCCGATGAGAATGGCGATCGCGAGCGCGTAGAGCCAGATCAGCAGCACGATCGGCGTCGTGAGGGGGCCGTAGATCGAGGTCCCGCCGAGCGAGGCCTCGAGCGAGGACCGCACCACGTAGGAGGCCAGCAGCCAGATGGTCAGGGCGAGCAGCGATCCCGGCAGGTTGCGCCACCACGGCGCTCGACGCGGTGTGGCGACGTGGTAGAGCGAGGTCAAGGTGGCGATGCTGAGGACCAGCACGAGCGGCCAGTAGGCGATCATCAGCAGTTTGAGCTGATCCGGCAGCCACCCGCTGATCAGTTCCGGTCCGAGCAGGACGAGGGGCAGCACGATGACGGCGACGACGATGCCGATCGAGTAGAGGCTGAGGCTCAGGGCCCGGGTGCGGAGGATGCCGCGCACACCGCTCTGCCCGTACATGATCGAGATGGTGTCGACGAAGACGTTGAGCGCCCGCGACCCGGACCAGAGCGAGAGCAGGAAGCCCACCGAGATCAGGTCGAGGCGCCCGTCACGGAACACGTCGGTGATGGTAGGCACCAACAACTGGTCGATGCTCGACTCCGTCAGGAACTGCCCGGCATACGACTCGATGGCCTCGAGCAGGCGTCCGACGGTATCCGGGCCCAGCCAGGTGCCGACGTAACCGACCCCACCAAAAAGCCCGAGGATCAGGGGCGGCAGCGAGAGCAGCATGAAGAAGGCCGCCTCGGACGCGAGCCCGGTCACCCGATAGCGCAGACAGACGCGGATGGTCTCAAGCGTCAACCGCGCCAGCCCGGTGGCCCCGGGCACACGCTCGAGGGACCGCCTCAGCCGCTCGTTGACCGTCATCGCCCCAGAGGCTATCTGGCTTAGAGTGCAGGTGTGAGCAAGCACGCCGTCACAAACCAGACCCCGGCTCTGGTCGATGTCCAACTTCTGGACACCGATCGGGCGTTGACCGAGGCGGTGGACCGGTGGGGTAACCCCTCCGACCGTGATGAACTCGAGGTCCTCGGCCGGCTGGCCGGGTCGGCGCAGGCCCAGGAGCATGGCCGCCTCGCCGATGCCAATCCCCCGATCCTGCGGACCCACGATGCCCGCGGCAACCGGATCGATGAGGTCGAGTTCCATCCGTCGTGGCACTGGCTGATGGAGCGGGCCGTCGGGTTCGGTCTCACCGCCGAGCCGTGGACCCAACCCCTCGGGAGCGGGGCTCATGTCCGCCGGGCCGCGGGCTTCCTGACGTGGTCCCGGGTCGAGGCCGGGCACGGGTGCCCCATCTCCATGACGTATGCCGCTGGGTCAGCCTTGCGCCGCGACGAGCAGTCGGCTGCGACCTTGCTTCCCAAGCTGGCCAGCCGCACGTACGACTTCGGGCTGCGGCCGGTGGCTGACAAGGCAGGCGCCATTGCCGGGATGGGCATGACCGAGAAGCAGGGCGGCTCCGACGTCCGGGCCAACACGACGACGGCGACGCCCGCGCCGGACGGTCCCATCACCGGGGCCTCCTACCAGCTGGACGGCCACAAGTGGTTCCTGTCCGCCCCCATGAGCGACGTCTTCCTCGTCCTGGCCCAAGCGCCCGACGGGGTCACCTGCTTCGTCGTGCCCCGAGTCCTCGATGACGGCGCCCGCAACACCTTCGCTTTGCAGCGGCTCAAGGACAAGCTCGGCAACCACTCCAACGCCTCGAGTGAGGTCGAGTTCGAGGGCACGTGGGGCAGCCGGCTCGGCGCCGAGGGCCGTGGTGTGCGGACCATCATCGACATGGTCGGCGCCACCAGGCTCGGCTGCATCCTGGGCTCGAGCGCCACGATGCGCGAGGCGCTGGTGCGGGCCACCCACCACGCGCGCTACCGGTCCGCGTTCGGTGCCCGCCTCATCGACCAGCCCCTGATGCGCAACGTGCTGGCCGACCTCGCCCTCGAGGTCGAGGCCGCCACGGTGCTCGGTCTGCGCCTCGCCCACGCCTTCGACGTCGGCGATGGCGAGTTGTCCCGGCTCGGGGTCGCCCTGGGGAAGTTCTGGGTTTGCAAGCGGACTCCACCCATGGTCGCGGAAGCCCTCGAGTGCCTCGGAGGCAACGGCTACATCGAGGAGAACGGCCTGGCCCGGCTCTATCGCGAGGCTCCGCTCAACTCGATCTGGGAGGGCTCCGGCAACGTCAACGCCCTCGACGTGATCCGCGCCGTCACGCGCGAGCCCGCCAGCCTCGAGGCCCTGACCAAGGAACTCCATGTCGTGCGAGGCACGAGTCCCGAGTTGGACGTCTACACCGACGCCGCCCTGGCCCAGGCCCGCGCGCTGGATGGGAGTGCTCCCGACGCGGCCTTCATGGCCCGGGGCGTCGTCGAGCAGCTGGCCCTGGCCTTCCAGGCCGCGCTCCTGGTCGAGCACTCCCCCGCTGTCGCAGATGCCTTCATCGCCAGCCGGATCAGCGGCCGGCACGGTCACACCTACGGCACCCTCACCGCCGACCTCGCCGGCTCGGTCGACGCCATCATCGACCGAGCCCTCTGGCCCATCTGAGACGCGCTGCCCGCTGGCCCCTCAGCTGTCGGCGAGGCGCGCCTTCTCGGCCTCGACGTCAAAGTCCGCTGCCGGCCACTCCAAACCCATGCCGCGCAATGCCTCGAGGACGAGTTGCTGGACAGCCAGTCGGGCGTACCACTTGCGGTCCGCCGGGACGACGTGCCACGGAGCCTTGACGGTCGAGCACTTGTCGAGGGCGACCTGGTAGGCCTCCATGTACTCGTCCCAGTGCTGCCGCTCGTCGACGTCGCCCGGGTTGTACTTGTAGTACTTGTCCGGCCGGTCGAGCCGCTCCTGCAACCGCTCCTTCTGCTCGTCCTTGGAGATGTGCATCATCACCTTGATGATCGTGGTCCCGCTCCCGGCGACCTTGCGCTCAAAGGCGTTGATCTCC
>JBDTAU010000324.1:0-3859 GCA_039924465.1 Dermatophilaceae bacterium | reverse complement strand
GGCACCTCGCGCGAGACCCCCATGAGCTCACCCTCGGGGAAGTGCTTCGAGACCTTGAAGCCGACGCCCGGCTCCTCGACGGCGATCCGGGCTTCCGGCAGCGCCAACCGCATCTTCTCGATGACGGTCTTCGGGTCGAAGGTGACCTGGTCGATGACCCGGAAGCCGCCCTCGAACGCGGGGTCTAGCTCAAGCGTCAGGGCGCCGTTGGCACACACCGCGTAGCCGTGCGCCAGCCCCAGCTGCTCGAGGATCGGGGTCGTGGCAATGATCGAGCGGCCGGTGGCGATCACGATCTCGACGGCATCGGGGAGCTCGCGCAGCGCATCTCGGACGGCTGGAGCCAGTTCCCCCATGTGACTGAGGGTCGTGCCGTCGAGGTCGAGGGCGAGAAGTCGCTTGGCCATGCGGGACACGCTATCGGTCGAGGTGGCGCGTCACTCGAGGTGGCCGACGGCGTGCTCGATCCCGCGGTGGAACGTCGGGTAGGCATAGATCATCGAACGGAGGCGCTCGATGGGGACCTGCCCGTGCACCGCGACCGCGAGCGCCCCCATCACCTCACCCCCGCCCGGGCCCATCGCCGTCGCACCGACGAGGACACCACGCCCGGCGTCGGCGACCACCTTGATGAAGCCCTCGTTGCCGCTCTTGTGGATCCAGCCTCGAGTCGTCTTCTCCAGGTCCGTCAGGCCGACTCGGACGTCGAGCCCGGCTTCACGGGCCTGGGCTTCGGTGAGACCGACCGCCCCCACTTCGGGATCGGTGAAGGTGACCCGGGGCAGCGCGGCGTAGTCCGCGGCGGGCCCGCCCTCGCCGAGCAGGTCCCGGATGACGATCGCCGCCTGATAGACCGACACGTGGGTGAAGGCGCCCTTCCCGGTGATGTCGCCGATCGCCCACACGCCGTCCGTGACCCGGCAGCGGTCATCGATGGGCACCGTTTGCGCCGTGGCGTCGACACCCACCGCATCGAGGCCCACGGCGCCGAGGTCCACCCGTCGCCCGGTGGCGACGAGCAACTGCTCGGCCCGCACCACCGATCCGCCCGGGAGGGTCACGGCCACGCCCGCAGCACCGGCGGGCCCGACGCGGTCGACGGCCACCCGCTCGGCGAACGCGCCGGTGTGCACCTGCATCCCCTCCGCCTCGAAGACCCCCCGCAGCTGCTCCCCCGCCTCGGGTTCCTCGAGGGCGAGCAGCCGATCCGCGCCCTCGACCACGGTGACGTCCACCCCGAACCGGGCGAACACCTGGCTCAGCTCACAGCCGATCGCCCCGCCGCCGAGCACGATGAGCGAGCGAGGCAACTCCGTCACCTCCATCGCCTCCCGGTTGGTCCAGTAGGGCACGTCCACCAGGCCGGGGAGCGGTGGGACGGCAGGCACGGTGCCGCTGTTGACGACGATTCCCCGCTCAGCGGCATACGTCATCCCGGCGACCTCGACCCGACCGGGACCGACGATGCGGCCGGTGCCCCGCACGAACGTCCCACCCTTGGAGGTGAAGCGGTCGACGGCGACCTGGTCGTCCCAGTCGTCGGTCGCCTCGGCCCGGATCCGGGCGGCGACGATCGACCAGTCCGGCTCGATGGAGCCGACGGATCCTGCGAGGCCGGGAATCCGGCGGGCCTCCTGCAGGGCGTCCGCGGCCCGGATCATCATCTTCGAGGGGATACATCCCCAGTAAGGACATTCACCTCCGACGAGTCGATGGTCGATCCCGAGGACCCGCAGCCCGCGCTGGGCCAGCGTCTCGGCCACCTGCTCACCGCCCGGCCCCATCCCGATGACGATGACGTCAAAACTACGCACCTCTGCGCTCATCCCCCCACCATGCCCGCCCCGCAGTGGGTGCACAAGGGGCGACCGCGGTCAGCGGGCCATCACGGGATCGGCATCAGCACGTCCAGACCGAGGAAGGGGCGCAACGCCGCTGGAACGATGACGGATCCGTCCGGCTGCTGGTGGTTCTCGAGGATCGCGACGAGCCAGCGGGTCGTGCCCAGCGTGCCGTTGAGGGTGGCGACGGCACGGGTGCCCGAGCCGTCCGGGACGCGCTCGCGGGTGTTCAGGCGCCGGGCCTGGTAGGTGGTGCAGTTGGAGGTCGAGGTCAGCTCGCGGTACTTGCCCTGCGTCGGCACCCAGGCCTCACAGTCGAACTTGCGGGCCGCCGGGCCGCCGAGGTCTCCGGCCGCCGTGTCGATGATCCGGTAGGGGACCTCGATCTTGGCGAGCATCTCGCGCTCCCAGGCGAGGAGGCGCTGATGCTCGGCCTCGGCGTCCTCGGGCCGGCAGTAGCTGAACATCTCGACCTTGTGGAACTGGTGGACCCGGATGATCCCGCGGGTGTCCTTGCCGTGCGACCCGGCCTCGCGGCGGTAGCACGCCGACCAGCCCGCATAGCGCTTGGGCCCGGCCGACAGGTCGATGATCTCGTCCGAGTGGTAGCCGGCGAGCGCGACCTCCGAGGTGCCCGTCAGGTAGAGGTCGTCGGCCTCGAGCCGGTAGACCTCGTCGGCGTGCGCGTCCATGAAGCCGGCCCCGATCATCACTTCGGGGCGGGCGAGCGTCGGCGTGATCATCGGGATGAAACCGGCTGCGGTCGCCTGCGCCATCGCCATGTTGAGCAGGGCCAGCTCGAGCAGCGCGCCGACGCCCGTCAGGTAGTAGAAGCGGGCCCCGCCGACCTTGGCGCCTCGCTCCATGTCGATCGCGCCGAGCAGCTCGCCCAACTCGAGATGGTCCCGCGGCGCGAAGCCCTCGGACTCGAAGTCCCTGGCGGCGCCGACGGTCTCGAGCACGACGTAGTCGTCCTCACCGCCGGCCGGGACACCGTCGAGGATGACGTTGCCGACCTGGCGCACCAGCGTGTTCAACTCGACCTGGGCCTCGTCGGCGAGCGACTCGAGGCCCTTGACCTGCTCGCTCAGGCGGGCTGCCTTGGTCCGCGCGGCATGGGCGCTGGCCTCGAGGTGGCTCGCGTCGGCGGCACCGGCCTTCTTCGCCTTCTGGAAGGCGCCCATGGCAGCGCCGACCTCCCTGCTGACCGCCTTCTGCTGGGCGCGCAGCGACTCGAACTCCCCCAGCGAGGAGCGCCGGCGCTCATCGGCAGCGAGGATCGCGTCCACGATCTCCGGATCCTCTCCACGGGCCAGTTGCGAGGCGCGGACCCGGTCGGGTTCGTCGCGCAGGAGCTTGATGTCGATCACCGTTGCAGCCTATCGGCGCCCGCACGCCGCGACCGAACGCCTTTCGGGTGCCGCAGTGCTCCACGTCGCTGGGTAGCCAAACCCCTGTCCGTATGCCGCCGAGCCCGCTCGCGGTGGCCTGTGGACATCTCGTCGGGGCAGTTGCCCGCTCTGTCAGGCTCGGGTCATGGCATACGCGATCGAGGTCGAGGGCACCGACCGGCTCGCTGCCACCCTCGCCGGCAGCAGCACCCAGCTCAAGGACGACGCCGAGGCGCTCGCCTATGCCGCTGGCATCGGACGCCGCGGGGTCGGCGACGAGGACCCCGTCCTGACCGCGGCCTTCTCCGACTTCGTCCTGATCCACACCGTCGGCCTCGAGACCATCTCGGGTGGGGTGGCCGCGCTCGGGCGCAAGGTGCGCTACGTCGCCGAGTCCAGCCGGCACACCGAGTTGTTCGTCGCGCAGAGCCTCGGACAGGTGGGTGGAGCGGCCCCACCCGGCTCTGATGGACGCGGGCTCTGATGCGCCCGGCTCCACAGCTCCGCCTGCTCACCGCTGCCGCCAACCGACGTGACACCGACCTGCGGGTCCTGCACCGGCGCTACGAGCACGCGCGCACCGACCTGCACGATGCACGACGGGCACTGACCCGGGGCCTGGCCGGT
>JBDTAU010000323.1:0-3515 GCA_039924465.1 Dermatophilaceae bacterium | reverse complement strand
CGGTCGAGGGGACCAGTTGCCCACTGGAGACCTGCAGCTGGGTGAACGTCGCCCCGTCGACGAACCAGGGGTGGGTGTGGATGACGGTGTCCAACACGGCCACGACCGGTGGCCGTCCGAGATCCTGCCTGGCGTGCCGGGCGGGGTCTTCGATGATGAGGCGGACCGGTGATCGGCCGCCGCGTCCGGGCATCTCGTACTCCTGCAGCGCGGCGACGCCACCCCAGTAGCCCGCGACCCCACCCCAGTAGCCCGCGACCCCGCCCCAGTAGCCGGCGACGCCACCCCAGTAGCCGGCGACCCCACCCCAGTACCCCGCGGGGCGGATCACGTGCTCGAGACTGACCCGGGTGGCCACCTCGGGAGCGTGCTGGCGCAACTGCTGCAGCACGGTCCAGGCGTCCGGCGGGTTCGCCGGCTCACGGACCGAGTCGATGACGACGCTGGAGACCCAGATCGAGTCAAGGATCTCGGGAGCCAGTCCCTTCACCAGCCCCCGACTGCTGCGCGCCGCACTCAGGCGCGCCTCACTGCGCTCAGTGGGCCGATAGGTCAGCCCCAGGTCGGCCAGGGCCGAACCGATCTCATCGAGTTGCAGGCCGCGCGCCGTCTGCGGGAAACCGCTGAGCAACAGCCGGTCGCCCAGGTAGAGCGTCGGGGAGGGCCGCTCTCCCCTGCTGCCGAGACCGGCCGTGGTCGGGTCCAGCAGTCGCGCGGTCGAATGATCACGATCTGCGGGTCCTGGAGAGACGGCGTCAGTCATGGTTGGCCTCCTGTGCGGCGATGTTTCGGCGAGCCCCTGACCTCAAGAGCCTTCCACCTGCACAGAGACAGCGATAGCCCGGGTGATACGTCCCGTGGAATTCTTTTCCAAGGATGTATCAGGACCGACCCGAGCTGCTCTGAGCGGTATGGGGGACGTCGGTCACCGGGTGCCCGCAGGGGGTCCTGCCAAGGGGGGTAGGGGCGCCCGGTGACCGTTCCCACCAGAGCACCAGTCAGGCGCGCAACTGCTCGAGCCAGGCCTGCGCGCTGCCGAAGTCGACGTCGGCGGTGCCCGTGCGCATGCCCGGCGCGACCCCGTCAGCCCGCGGGTAGGACCCGAGGTAGCGCACCTCCGCGCACACCCGCTTGAGGCCCATCAGGGTCTCTCCCACCCGGGCGTCCTGGACGTGGCCCTCCAGGTCGATGGAGAAGCAGTAGTTGCCCATCGCCGTCCCGGTCGGTCTCGACTCCAACCGCGTCATGTTGACCCCACGAACCGCGAACTGCTCGAGCAACTCGAGCAGGCCACCGGCGTGGTCGCTGCGCTGATAGAGCACGACCGTCGTCTTGTCGGCACCGGTCGGCTCCGACATCGTGCCCGGTCGGGCGACGAGCACGAACCGGGTGACGGCATTCTTGTTGTCCCCGATGTCCTCGGCGAGCACCTCGAGGCCGAGGTTGGCGGCCGCGACCGGGGCGCAGACCCCTGCATCGAACATGACCTCCCCCGGCTGCGCGAGGGCCGCTGCGCTCGCGGCGGTCGACAGGGTCGGAACGTAGTTGGCCTCGGGGAGGTGGCGCTGCATCCACCCGCGCACCTGCGCCCAGGCGTGCGTATGGGTGCCGACGGCACGGACGTCAGTCAGCGGCATACCCGATCGAGCGCACAGGACGAACGTGATGGGGACGAGGACCTCGCCGATGATGACGAGCGGTTCCCCGGTCGCGAGCGCGTCGAGGGTTGCCGAGACACCCCCCTCGACAGAGTTCTCGATCGGCACCATGACGGCGTCGACCTCGCCGCTGCGCACCGCGCTCAGCGTCGCGTCGACCGAGCCGTAGGGGACCTGCTCCCGGTCGAGCGCCCCGGCCCAGGCCTGCAGGGCCATCTGGGTGAAGGTCCCGGCCGGCCCGAAGTAGCCGAACCGGCGCAGATCGTCGGGGTGGCGCGGGGTCATGGCTGCTCCTTGGTCAGGTTTCCGGCACTGTGGGTAGGCGAACTGTGGCTGGGCGAACTGTGGACGGGCGCCCGCCTGGAGTCGTCGCGGCTCGCGGAGCGCAGCGCCTGCTGCTCCTCCGGGGTCAAGGTGATCGCAGACGCGCCGCTGACGATTCCCTTGGCGTAGGTCCGAGACTCCCCACGAGCATGGATCGATGACACGACGAGGCCATCGCCGTGGTCATCGACGATGGCGGCCGAGAAGGAGAGCCGGCCGCCCATGTCACCGAAGGCGTCGTAGCGCACGACGGCGACGTGGCGCAGGCTGCGACCGATGTCATCCTGGGCGTCGGCCAGCCGCGCCTCGAGGCGGCGAAGCTCCGCAGTCACCTCATCCAGACGGCGCTGCTGGGCCGCCGCGATGCGGGCGATGTCGGTCTCGCCGGTGCCGTGCAGGACCGTGAAGTCGCGGCGCACCCGAGCCAGGCGACGCGCCGCCGTGAGCGCCAGGACCAGCGCGAGCACGGCGATGACCGCAGCACCGATGGCCACCGTCGCCAGGATCGTGTCGCTCACGATCGGCAACAGTAGTCGGCAGGGCGGCCGCGTGGGATCCGTCTCAGGGGCACCGTCGGGTACCGTCGCGCCGTGCGTAGGCTGTCGGCGTGATCCGTCGGCACCCGGTCAAGTCGCTCACGCTCGCCCTGCTGGCGCTCGTGCTCGCCCTGGCCTTCGCCTATGTCGCGCGCCCGACGTATGCCGTCGCCCCGACCATCGCGCCGCAGCCGGGGGACTCCCTCGTCGTCGTGGGCGTCGGTGGCCTGTCGTGGAGCGACGTCTCGGCAGCCGACACGCCCGTCCTCTGGGGCCTGCTCCGCGACGGTTCGACGGCGAACGTCTCGGTCAAGGCGATGGGAGAGACGACCTGCCCCACGGACGGCTGGGCGACCCTCGGCGCCGGGGAAGCAGCTGGGTCGGGGCCTGAGACCGAGGCTGGGACCGGGGCTGGGACGGTAACGTCCCCTCCGGGCTGCGGGCGGCTGCCCGACGTCTCGGGCGATGCGAGCAGCGGCTTCCGGGTCAGCGGCTTCGAGGCGATCGCACAGGCCTCGCTGGATGGTCCCTATCGCGCCCGGCTCGGCCTGCTCGGTGACGCCTTCGCTCAGACGGACCGCTGCATCCAGGCTGTCGGCCCCGGGGCGGCACTCGCTGCGGCCACGGCGGATGGTCTGGTCTCGCACTACGCGCCGCTGCAGGTCGGCACGTTGCTGAGCGACCTGGCCACCTGTCCCGTCAGCCTGGTCGACATCGGGGCCCTCACCGTCGACCCGGGCGCCCAGTTCTCCCCGGCCACCCCGGCCGGCCAGGCCTCGCGGGCCTCGCAGGCCTCGCAGGTCGCCACCCTGGATCAGCGGCTCGGTCAGGTCCTGCGGGCCGCCCCGACCGGGGCCGACGTCATCCTCGTGGGGATCAGTGACGACGAGACCAGCGCCAGCAGCAACGGCAGCGGCGCGGGCCAGAGCGGCGAGCCTGGCCTGCGGGTGTTGGCGGCGACCGGACCGCACTACCCTCCGGGGACGTTCGAGTCGAC
>JBDTAU010000322.1:0-2803 GCA_039924465.1 Dermatophilaceae bacterium | reverse complement strand
CCCTCAAAGCGGGGGGCGGCCGCCGTTCGTGGGGCGAGTTGGGTCTGTGGGGCGAGGGCCACCCCCGACTCGGTCGCACCAGCCCACCCCTTGGTCGCACCACCTCACCCCTGCCGTATGCCGCTGAGCTGACTCAGCGGCATACGGCCTCGTGGGTGCGGGGCGACGGACGGACAAACCCTGGGTGGCTCGGGTGCGGTGAGCGGGGAGGCGCTGACGGAACGGACTTTGTCGGTCCGGGGATCCGGCAGGGCCCGTCAGCGGGCGTGGTCGAGGGCGTCCTTGAGTGCGGCGAGGATCAGGGCGACCCGGTCGGGCCGGGCGTTGTGGCCCATCAGGCCGATCCGCCAGACGGAGGCAGCGAACTGTCCGACGCCGGCGCCGATCTCGAGGTTGTGCTGCTGCAGCAGGTAGCCGCGGACGGCTGCAGAGTCGACGCCGTCCGGGACGCGCACGGTGGTCAGTGAGGGCAACCGGTAGCCCTGGGCCGCAAAGAGTTCCAGCCCCAGCTCCTCGAGCCCGTCCTGCAGCAGCGTGCCGGCTTCGGTGTGCCGCTCCCACACCTGCGGGAGGCCCTCGGACTCGATCCGGCGCAGCCCGGCGTGCAGGCTGGCGACCATCGCGGTGGGGGCGGTGTGGTGGTAGGTGCGCTTCCCGGTCCCGGCGGCCTCGCCGGCGTAGCCGCCGAGCAGCCCGAGGTCGAGATACCAGGAGCTGGGCCGTTCGACGCGGCGGGCCCAGGCGCGGTCGTTGATCGTGAAGGGCGCCAACCCGGGGGCGACGCCGAGGCACTTCTGGGTGCCGGCGTAGCCGATGTCGATGCCCCAGTCGTCCGCCCGCAACTCGAGGCCGCCGATGCTCGTGACGGCGTCGACGAGCAGGAGGGCATCTCCCTTGGCGGCGCCCAGGGCGGCGATGTCGGACCGCGCGCCGGTGGAGGTCTCGGCGTGCACGGCCGCGATGATCTTGGGGCTCGGGTGGGCAGCCACGACGCGCTCGGTGTCGACCGGCTGGCCCCACTCGTGGTCCACGCGGACCACCTGGGCGCCGTGGCGGGCTGCGACCTCGCACATCCGCTCGCCGAAGAGGCCGTTGACGGCGACGACCACGACGTCGCCCGGGGAGACGGTGTTGACGAAGGCAGCCTCCATGCCGCCCGACCCCGTCGCCGAGATCGGGAGCGTGCGACGGCTGTCGGTGCCCCACATGAGACGGAGCAGATCACAGGTCTCGTCCATGACCTCGAGGAAGTCAGGGTCGAGGTGGCCCAGGAGCGGTTCGGCCAGGGCCGCGGTGGCCTCCGGGTAGGGATTGCACGGTCCGGGGCCGAAGAGGTGCCGATCGGCGATCCAGCGAGGCTGCGTGGGGGATGGCGTAGGCATCAGAAAGCTGCTCCTGGGTTGAGGATGCCCTGCGGGTCGAGGGCGTGTTTGATCCGGTGGGTGAGGTCCATGACGTCGGGTCCGAGTTGGTCGGGAAGAGCGCCCCGTTTGAGGCGGCCCACGCCGTGCTCACCGGTGATGGTGCCACCGAGGCGCAGGGCCAAGTGCATGATCTCGTCGAACGCGAGTGCGGCTCGGGCTTCGGCGGCTGCGTCGCCGGCCGGGTAGACGATGACCGGGTGCGTGTTGCCGTCCCCGGCATGGGCGACCACCGGGATCTCGACCTGTCGCTGGGCAGCGATCCGAGCGACGCCTAGCAGCAACGCCGGCAACTGGGGGACGGGCACCCCGACGTCCTCGAGCATGAGCGAGCCGCGCCGCTCCACGGCTGGGAAGAAGGCCCGCCGGGACGCCGCGAACTGCTCGCCCTCGTCCGGGTCGTCTGTGACGAAGCACCCGATCGCGCCGTGCTCCTCGCAGACGAGTCGCATCTGCTCGATCTCGTCCGAGCGAGCAGCCCCGGGTGCATCGGACTGGGCGATGAGCAGGGCGCCGGCGCCACGATCGAGGCCCATCGGCTGGAAGTCCTCGACGATGTTGATCGAGGCCTGGTCCATCAACTCCATCATCGAAGCACGCAGCGTCGCGCCGATCGCCACCACGGTCTCGGCCGCAGCGACGACGGTCGGGAAGGTCGCCGCGAGGGTGGCCGGGGAGAGCTGGGCCGGGATGAGGCGCAGGGTGGCCCGCGTGACGACGCCGAGCGTTCCCTCGCTGCCGACGAAGAGCTTGAGCAGCGACAGCCCGGCGACGTCCTTGATCCGCTGCCCGCCGAGGGTCACGAGGGTGCCATCAGCGAGGACGACGTCGAGGCCGAGCACGTAGTCGGTGGTGACGCCGTACTTGACGCAGCACAAACCGCCGGCGTTCGTGGCCACGTTGCCGCCGATCGAGCAGATCTCGAAGGACGACGGGTCGGGCGGGTACCAGAGCCCGTGGGCTGCGGCGGCCGCTTTGACCTCCGCGTTGAGGGCGCCCGGCTCGACGATCGCCGTCCGCGTGGTGGGGTCGATCTCGATGGCGCGCATCCGCTCGAGCGACAACATGACGCAGCCGTCCACGGCGCAGGACCCGCCGGACAGGCCGCTCCCCGCGCCGCGCGGCACCACCGGCACGTCGTGGGCCGAGGCCCAGCGCAGCGTCGCCACGACGTCAGCCGCGTCGTGGGCGCGGACCAGGCACAGCGGCATACCGGCCGACTTGGACTGGGTCCAGTCCCGCCGATAGTTCTCCATGGTCGCGGGCTCGAGGGTCAGCGCGCCCTCGGAGAGGGCAGCCGCGAGGGCGGCCAGGTCGGGAGCGTCGGTCCTCGTCACATGGCCACCGTAGCCACAACTGTTCGTGGGCCGCTGAGTCGAGGC
>JBDTAU010000321.1:0-2916 GCA_039924465.1 Dermatophilaceae bacterium | reverse complement strand
TCGGAGCGGTCCTGACGCTTCAGCAGCCCCTCGGTCCACGCCGACATCGTCTCCGGCAGCGACATCAGCCGGGCGGTGTGACCCGACGGCGCGGTGTCGAAGACGACCAGGTCGTAGTGGCCTTCGGCGTCCTCCACCGTCTCAGCGATCCGCTCGAGCACCGCGGCCTCGTGGGTTCCCGGGGCCTCCCGAGCGAGGTTGAGGTGCTTGTCGATCTCGCCGGAGAGGTGCTCGGGCATCAGCCGGCGCATCGTCGCCCCGACGGCGGCCAGGTGCTCGTCGGTGGTGCGCTTCGGGTCGATCTCGAGGCCGTCGAGGTTCTCGGCCAGACGCACCGTCTCGTCCCCGACCGGACGATCCCACAGGTGCCCCAGGTTGTGCGCGGGGTCGGTGGAGACGACGAGGGTGGAGCGTCCCGCCCGGGCGGCGGCCAGCGCGAGGGAGGAGGCGACGGTCGTCTTGCCGACGCCGCCCTTGCCCCCGACGAAGAGCACCTTGCGACGGGCCACCAGCTCTAGCAGCACGAGAACTGCTCCAGCGGTGAACGGTCCAGCCCCATCCGGGAGTGCCAGTCGTGCACCTTGTCGTAGAGGACCGGCAGCAACTCGATGGTGTAGTAGCTGGCCGGGTTGGGCACCCCGAGCGCCTCGGAGAGCACCAGCATCATGAAGAGGTCATCCTCCTCCTGCTGAGCCCGTGCGAAGGTCTGCCGATAGGGCGCGTAGTAGAACTCACGCAACCCATCAGCAAACCTCCGCACGGCCGAGGTCACTTCGAGGAACCCCCGCTACCGGCCATCTCCAGCTCGTCGTCGGAGTCGTCGGTGTCGACGCCCGTGCGGGCGCGGTTCATCGCGCCCACGGTCTCGACGATCACCCACAGGGAGGCGACCAGGATGATCACGTCGAGCACCAGCAGCAGCCAGTTCCCGTCGTTGTAGAACGTGCCCAGCTGCACGACCAGTGCGTAGACAGTCATCACCAGGACGAAGACCATCGGCAGGACGATCGGCAGGACCGGGCGCTTCTTGCGCAGCAGGATGATGGCCAGGATGCCGAGGGTCAGGCCCGCGAGCAGCTGGTTGGTCGTGCCGAAGAGCGGCCAGATGAGCATGCCGCCCGAGCCGTCCGCGCCAGCCCCGAAGGTCAGGGCCAGGGCGACCCCGACCGCGATGACCGTGGAGGCGACCTTGCCGATGCTGAAGCCCATGATGTCGCCGGCCTCCTGGACCACGAAGCGCTGCAGGCGCACCCCGGTGTCCATCGTGGTGGCGGCGAAGAGCACGGCCATGGTGGCCAGCACCGTGGCGCTCAGCCCGAGGGGCAGGCCCAGTCCGGCGTTCATGAGGTCGGCGCCGCCGGAGACGAAGGCCTTGACCCCGCCATCGTTGAACTTCGCGTAGACGGTTTCCCAGTCGGCCAGGGACCGGAACCCGGCAGTCGTGGCGATGATCGCGCCAAGAGCCAACAGGCCCTCACCCACCGCACCGAAGTACCCGACGAACCGGGCATCGGTCTCCTTGTCCAGCTGCTTCGCGCTGGTGCCGGAGGACACCATGCCGTGGAAGCCGGAGATGGCGCCGCAGGCGATGGTGACGAACAGGAGCGGGACGATACCCGGCGTGCCTGCAGGGACGTTGTTGTTGAAGGCCGGGGCGACCAGGTCGCGACCGGCGAACAGGAACGAGCCGTAGAGCAGGCCGAGCCCGACGAAGAGCTGCAGGCCGTTGATGTAGTCACGCGGCTGGAGCAGCAGCCACACCGGCAGCACCGAGGCGATTCCGGCGTAGACGAACAGGAGGATGATCCACACGGCGTTGTCCGGGAGGCTCATCATGGTCTCCGGTAGCGAGAGCGGGATCTTGTCGCCAATGAGGATCAGGCTGTAGAGCGCGGTGACGCCCACGACGGAGACGACTGCGAGGTTCCACTTGAAGCGGTAGATCGCCTGGCCGATGAGCAGGGCCACCACGATGGCGCCCCAGGTCGGGATGACCGCGGTCGGGGTCGAGACGAGCAGGTTGGAGATGACGACCGCGAATGCCGCGTTGACCATGAGCAGCAGCAGGAAGATGACGACGAGGAACAGGTTCGCTCCGCGCGCGCCGATGTAGCGGCTGGACAGCGCACCCATCGACTTGCCCTTGTGGCGGACCGAGGCCCAGAGGGCTCCCATGTCGTGCATTCCGGCGAAGAAGACCGTGCCGACCGTGACCCAGAGGAAGGCCGGCAGCCAGCCCCAGATGACGGCGACGGCGGGCCCGACGATGGGCGCTGCTCCGGCGACTGAGGTGAAGTGGTGACCCCAGAGCACGTACTTGTTGGTGGGGACGTAGTCGACGTCGTCACGCATCGCGTGGGCCGGCGTCTGGTAGTTGGGCTCCAGGCGATAAATCCGATTCGCCAGGTACTTGGAGTAGAGGGCATAGCCCGCCACGATCATCACCACGCCAATGAAGGCGAGGAGGACTGAGTTCATGTGAGGTGCTCCGCAGTTATGTGGACAGACGGGGTGAACGGGCACCGTATCGGACACCGCTGGTTAATCGCGAGTACAAGCAACCGATGTGATGAGGTCGATAGCCGTCTATCGGATTCTGTTGCAAGGAAGTTCATCGCGAGGCGTGAGACCGATGGCTGGGCTCCGCTGCAGCACAACGCAACTCGCCTTGTCAGATCTACGGGTTCCACCAGCGATGTGTCAAGGCTCACCTACGGCCGAAGCGGCTTGTCGATAGGGTGCGTGCGTGAACAGAATACGGCAGGGTTTGGCCACGGCCAGCGTGCTCATTGTTGCGTCGCTCGCACTCAGCAGTTGCTCATCTCCTGACGCCAACGAGAGTCGGCTGGGTCAGCCGCCAGGGCTCTTGGCTGCTCAGGCAGAGGCCGAAGTCGCTTCCCCCACCACATCGGGCGC
>JBDTAU010000320.1:0-6216 GCA_039924465.1 Dermatophilaceae bacterium | reverse complement strand
TAGGGCGCCCGACAGGGGTTGAGCTGGATGGCTTCGGTCCCGTGGTCGACCTCGGTGCCGAAGCGCCCCCCGAGCTGGTGGCCCTGGGTTTCGAGCTCGGCCTGGGTGCCACCGTCGGTTTGGGTTGCACGCTCGGTTTGGGTGCCACCGTGGGTTTGGGCTGGACCGAGGGCTTGGGCTGGACCGAGGGCTTGGGCTGCACCGTGGGCTTGGGCTGCACCGGCCCCACCGGCTTCGTCGGAGCCGGTGGGGCCGTGCGCGGCTGCTGCCCCGATCCGAACCTCCATCCCTCGACCGAGCCGGCGCGCGGGTTGTAGGACCCGGCGCCGAGTTGGCTGTAGGACCAGGAGCCGCCCCGGTCGGCGTGCCAGTAGCCCCAGTAAGCCGACGACGGCGGCGTCCTGACGCAAGGGTCAGCGGCTGGGAAGCCGTTGACCCGGCAGACGAACCCGGGTTGGGTCTGTACCTGGGTGACCGAGAAGCCCGCCGCGGCCAGCGCCGCCAGACCGGAGCCCGGGTCCCCGGAGGCACACCGGGTCACGATGCTGCTCCCGGTGTCGACGACGACGGTCACCCCCGAGGTCCCGGAGCAGGCGGCAGCGCTGGCGGGGGCCGCCACGGCAACCAGTCCGGCCAAAGCCAGCCCAGCCGCCGCGGCAGCGCCCGAGAGACGCGCCTTGACACTGCGAGACATCAGGAGTGGGCCCGCCGACGACGTGATGCGAGCACAGCAGCCGCACCGAGGACCACCAGCAGCGTTCCGAGACCGACCGGCAGGAGCAGGTCAGAGCCCGTCTGCGCGAGCGAACCGGTGGGCGTCGAGCCATCGGAACCGTTGCCCGAGGTGGGGGTTCCGCCCCCGTTGGAGGAGTCCGAGGGGGACGGGTTCACCGTTGGCGTCGGGCTCGGCTTCGTGGTCGGGCTCGGCTTCGTGGTCGGGCTCTGCGTCGTAGTCGTAGTCGTAGTCGTAGTCGTAGTCGGAGTCTGCGTCGGGACGTCGCACTCGGGCTGTGGCGCGCCAGCATCGGAACCGTTGGCGGTGACAGTGCCCAGAGGGGTCCCAGCGAGGGCCAGGAGGGCCTGGCTGCTCGACCGCGTGTCCTGGTCACTGGGCAGGGCTTCGTTGCCAGCGGCCTTCTGGTCCTGGAAGGCCTCGGGGCTGTAGGCGATGCCACCTCGCAGCACTGCGGGGAAGCCGCAGCCGTACTGGAGGGGGGTGAGGTAGGCGACCGCGAGCCGTGCCTGGGCGCTGCGACCGCCAGCCAGGAATGCCTGGCCGGCGAGCCCTGTGCTGTTGGCGTTGGTGGCGCTCGTCGGCCCTGACCCGCCGACACCGCCATCGGCCTGCTGCTGCGAGGCCAGGTAGTCCAGACCGTCGTTGATGACGGACGGGTCGCCGCCAACGGCAATCAGTGCCTGCACTGCCATCGAGGTCGAGTCCGGCCCGGCGAGGGAGTCGTCGGTGCACCCTTTCACTCCCATGCCCAGTTGGAACCCTCCGTTGGGGCACTGCTGCGCTTGCAGGAATGAGACCGCCTTGGCGTCCGGGCCCGCGCCGGCTCGGTGAAGGCCGATGAGCGCGAGCGACTGGCCGAAGGTGTTTGAGTAGTCGCCCCAGGCGGAGACATCGCGGAAGCGGCCGTCGGCGTCCTCGAGGCCCGTGAGCGTGGCCACCAGATTCACCTCCCCGAAGGACGTGGGGTCAACCCCTTGGGCGACGGCGACGTTGAGCAGCTTGGACACGGCCCCGGCATACACCTCCGTCGGGTCCCCGAAACCGGTGTAGGCGACCGGGTCCTCGGCCAGTTTGGCTGTGGCTGCCGCGGCGGCGTCCTGACCGGTGCCCGCCGCGTCGAGCGCGAGGATGGTGTCCGCGGTCAGCCCGAAGTCGGCTCCGTAGGGGGTGGTCAGGAGGTAGCCGGTGTCGATGAGCCGTTGCTCGAGGTAGTGCGCGCCCAGCAGGGTGGAGTCGGTGGAGGTCGTGGGTCCCGTTGCGGCGGCCGGTCCGAACGCGCGGGTGGTGCCGCCGGGGACCAGCCGTGGCTGCGTCTGTGCCTCGTTGGTCGGTGCCTCCTCGGTAGCCGATGGAGCCGAGGTGGTGGTGGACCCCGAGGTGGTGGTGGGCCCCGAGGTGGTGGTGGACCCCGAGGTGGTGGTGGACCCCGAGGTGGTGGTCGGCGCCGAGGTGGTGGTACCCGCTGCGTCGGTTGCGGTGACCTCGGTAGCCGATGGCGCAGCGGTCGTGGTGGGGACCTCGCTGGCGATGGGTGTGCCAGTGACAGACGACGTGTCGATGGGGCTGGGCGAGAGATCCGCGACTGCCGCGGTGGTGGGTGCGAGCACCAGGGCGCCGGCGATGGCCGCTGCGGCTAGGTGACGCGCGAGCGGGGCGCGAGTGATGGTGGACATGGAGCCTTCCTGAGCGGTTCGAGACGATCTCCCGAACCGCCGGGGTGCCCGGCACTCGGGCTCTGTCCCGCGTTCCTCGACGGGTGAAATTGAGCCGCTTGCACCTGTCGGGTAATCCGACTCGTCGTGACGGTGAGGTCGCGACCCACGGCTGCGGGACAGTGCCGGACTTGGACCGGCTTCCCCCAAACAGGTGCGTGTGGGTGTCGCCCGAGGGCGACGCATGGACCATACCGCTTCCCGGCCCAGGGTCTGCACACGCCCCCATGGTGGCCAAATCACCGGCACAGCGTTGAGTCCGCCACCAGGGCACCGGGACCGGGTAGTCGACGCCACGACGGTTGCCTCGGTGTGCGCTGGCAGGTGAGGATGTGCCGGTGAGGTCGGAGGTGCAAGGGCAAGTGGTGCAACCGCAGCGTCGCCGACCCCGGACTCGGGGGTCCCAGCTCGCCGCCGCCATGGGGGTGCTTGGCGAACTGGCCCTCACCGTCGGGGTGCTCGTCCTTCTGTACGCGGTCTGGCAGGTGTGGTGGACCGACCTCGAGGCGAACGCGCAGCACACGGCGTCGGTGACCCGGCTCGAGCACGCCTTCAGCCAGACGACACCATCCGCGACGTCGGTAGTGCCCCCGATCGAACCTGGCGCAGGGTTCGCTATCGCGCGGATCCCGCAGCTCGGCGCCGACTACGCCGTGCCGATCGTGGAGGGGACGACCAGTCCGCTCCTCGAGCTGGGGATCGGCCACTACGTCGGGACGGCGGAGCCGGGCCAGATCGGCAACCTCGCGCTCGCCGGGCACCGGATGACCTACGGCGGGCCCTTCCGCGACATCGAACGGGTCACCCCGGGGGACGTCGTCATCATCGAGACGGCCTCGACCTTCTACGTCTACACGATGGGCGCCCACACGATCGTCGACCCCGACCACGTCGCTGCCATTGCGCCGGTGCCGGAGCGCCCGGGCGTGGCACCGACCGTCGCGTCGATCACGCTGACCGCCTGCCACCCGAAGTACGCCTCGACGTGGCGGTGGATCGTGCACGGTGAGCTCACGGAGACGATTCCCCGGGCGCAGTGGGATCCCGCCCGCTTCGGCCTGGCGGCAGGCACCTGATGTATGCCGCCCTCTGGCGGGTCCTGCCCGGGCCGACGTGGCTTCGTGTGCTGCTGCTCGTCGCCCTCCTCGTCGGGGTCGTGCTGCTCTGCTTCGAGTGGCTCTTCCCCTGGATCGCGCGCGAGCTGCCGATCAACGAGCAGACCGTCGGACTGCCCCGGGACCCGCCGTAGCAGGTAGGGGGCCGTCCTCCAGAGATCTCTGTGCCCGGAAGGGGCTGCCCACCAGGGCGTCTGGGATTAGCGTGGGACGTGATCAGGTCCTGACCTGATCACTTCCCCCGACCCAGGAGGGTCTCGTGTCCGCTACGGCTCAGACAGGGACCGGCCCGTCCGCTCTGCCCAAGAGACGCGTGTACACCATCATCGGTGCCCTGCTTCTCGGCATGCTGCTGGCGGCGCTCGATCAGACCATCGTCGCTACCGCCTTGCCCACGATCGTCGGTGAGCTCGGCGGTCTGGCGCACCTGTCGTGGATCGTCACTGCCTACCTGCTGGCAGTCACGGCGTCGACTCCGCTCTGGGGCAAGCTCGGCGACATGTACGGCCGGAAGCGCTTCTTCCAGGCCGCGATCCTCATCTTCCTGCTCGGCTCGATCCTGTCGGGCCTGAGCCAGTCCATGCTGCAACTCATCCTGTTCCGGGCCATCCAGGGTCTCGGCGGTGGCGGCCTGATCATCGGCGCCCAGGCGATCGTCGGCGACGTCGTGGCGGCCCGCGACAGAGGCCGCTACCAGGGCCTCTTCGGCGCGGTCTTCGGGCTGTCGAGCGTGGTCGGGCCCGTCATCGGTGGCCTGCTCGTCGATCACCTGTCCTGGCGGTGGGTCTTCTACATCAACATCCCTGTCGGTGCCATCGCGCTCGGGGTCACCGCCGTGGTCCTGCCGGGTGCTCTGAGCACGGTGCGCCATTCCATCGACTACCTCGGCACGGCCTTGATCGCATCCGCCGCCACCGTCCTGGTGCTGATGACCAGCCTCGGCGGCAACACCTACGACTGGTCTTCCGGCCCGATCTATCTCATGGCAGTGCTCGGAGTGGTGCTCACCATCGCGTTCGTCTTCGTCGAAGGGCGCGCCAAAGAGCCGGTCCTGCCGCTGTCGCTGTTCCGGAACCAGGTCTTCGCGGCGACGGCTGCGATCGGATTCGTCGTCGGTTTCGCGATGTTCGGCGCGATCACCTACCTGCCCCTGTTCCTTCAGGTGGTCCAGGGGGTCGACCCGACCGCTTCCGGCGTGCGGCTGCTGCCGATGATGGCCGGCCTGCTCCTGACCTCCATCGGGTCGGGATTCCTGATCAGCCGTTGGGGGCGCTACAAGGTCTTCCCGGTCATGGGCACCGCGGTCATGACGCTGGGCCTGTTCCTCTTCTCCCGGATGGGCCCGGACACCGGGACGCTGATGACCTCGGTCTACATGTTCGTCTTCGGGTTCGGGCTCGGCTGTGTCATGCAGGTCCTCATCATCGCGGTGCAGAGCGCCGTCGACTACAAGGACCTCGGGGTGGCGACTGCCGGCGCGACGTTCTTCCGCTCAATCGGCGGATCGTTCGGAACCGCCGTGTTCGGTGCGATCTTCGCCGCCGTCATCACCGGGCATCTGCAGGACTCCCTCGGCAACGCCACCCTTCCGGCCGGCATGACCGGCTCGAGCATCAGCCCAGCGCTGCTGCAGCAGCTGCCACCGACCATCCGCTCGGGAATCATCGACGCGTATGCCGCCTCGCTGCAGGAGGTCTTCCTGGTCGCCATCCCGATCGGCCTCTTCGCGTTCCTGCTCACGTGGATCCTCCCCGAGATCGAGCTGCGCACCACGACCGGCGCGGTGGACCCCGGCGATACCTTTGCGAGGCCCGGCGAGCGCACCCCGATCGAGGAGGTCGAGCGCGCGATTACCGTGCTCGCCGCGCGAGAGAACCGACTCGAGCTCTACTCCCGGCTCGCTGACCGGGCCGGACTCGAGCTCGGACCGCGCGAGTGCTGGCTGCTCTACCGTTTCGACGACCACCCGGCAAACACCTTGGCCCACATCGCCCAAGTGGTGAACCGCCCGGAGGAGCGGCTCACCGAGCTCGCCGAGAGCCTGCACGACAAGGGTCTGCTCAAAAGTGTCCATGATCAACCGGGTCACCGCCTGGCGCTCACCGGCGAAGGCCGCCAGGCCATCGCGCGACTCCTCGAGGCGCGCCGTGCCCGGCTGGAGGAGATGTTGGGGGACTGGTCACCGGAGGAACATCCAGAGCTCATCGACCACGTCAAGCATCTCGCGCAGATCCTGATGGCTGACGACGACAAGATGCTCGAGGCCGCTCGTACGCACTCGGGCCCACCGCCGTCCTGACCGGGCCCTCGGCCGGTGCGTCGGACGGACAAGGTCCCTCTCTCCGACGCCCTCCCCGCACGGAACAGCGGCTCCACCCGAGGTTTGTCCGTCCCACGCCCCGCAGCGACGGGCCGGGCACCTTCGACGATGCGCCGAGGAATCACGGTCGTCCAGACTCGAAGCGTCATCATGACCTCGACGGGTCAGGACCCCCCTCACCCTTTTTCCGCTTCCCCTCGGCGCGGTCGATTCGCACGCCATCACGGTCGTCAACGATCAGTGCCTACGTCCCCTCCCGCTGGACTGTCGATACCCTCGGCTGGTAGCGGACGTCAGGCGCCCCCTGATGCCGTCGCCCGGCCTGCCCGGGGT
>JBDTAU010000319.1:0-4000 GCA_039924465.1 Dermatophilaceae bacterium | reverse complement strand
GGTCCGCAGGCTCTCGATCGTGCCCGGGAGCGGAGCCGACCGCATGGGGTCGAGGTCCAGCGGCGAGAGCACCCCGTCGAAGTCGGTGGCCACGAGCAGCCGGGAGGCGGTGACGGCGTCGGTGAGGGCTTGATCGAGGGTCGGGTGTGGCGACTCGTCCGGGGACTGGGCCGTCGCCTCGCTGCTGGAGTGGGTGGGGGACGGGTGGCGCGGGTCGCTCATTCAGTCGCCCTGGGGATCGGCGTCGATGTGGGTAGCGGCCGGGTGATCCGGGGCCGGGCGCTCGGGGGCGCTGTCCAGGGCAGCGAGGTAGTTGCGGGCCCACCGCTGCACGTCGTGCTCGGCCACCCGGCGTCGCAGCGCCCGCATGATCCGGCGCTTCTGCTGGTCGGGCGTGTTGATGGCGCGCAAGATCGTCTGCTTGAGGCCCTCGATGTCGTGGGGGTTGCACGCGAAGGTCTGGTTCAACTCGTGCCAGGCGCCGGCGAACTCGCTCAGGACGAGCGCCCCGCCGAGGTCGTAGCGGCAGGTCACGTATTCCTTGGCGACGAGGTTCATCCCGTCGCGCAGCGGGGTGACGAGCATGACGTCGGCGGCGAGGAAGAGAGCCGCCATCTCCTCGCGCGGATAGGAGTGGTGCATGTAGTGGACGGCAGGCGCGCCGATCTGTGAGAGCTCACCGTTGATCCGGCCCACGGTCTGCTCGACTTCCTCACGCAGGGTGCGGTAGGCCTCCACCCGCTCACGGCTCGGCGTCGCGACCTGGACCAGAGTCACCTCGGGCGGCCCCAGCCGGCGCTCGACGAGCAGCTCCTGATACGCCTTGAGTCGATGCCGGATGCCCTTGGTGTAGTCGAGCCGGTCGACCCCCAGCAGCAACACCTCGGGGTTGCCCAGGCTGGCCCGGATCTCCTTGGCGCGAGCGACGACGTCCGGACTCTTGGCCAGGGCCTCCAACCCACGGAAGTCGACAGAGATGGGGACGGCGCTGGCGCGAACCTGCCGATCACTGTTCGGCACGGAGACGGTGTCACGCTTGGTGTGCACCTTGAGCAGCTCACGACAAGCCCGGACGAAGTTCTCGGCGTCGGCCCGGCGCTGGAAGCCGAGGAAGTCAGCTCCGAGGAGGCCTTCGAGGAGTTGGGCTCGCCACGGCAGCTGCGCGAACAGCCCCACCGGAGGGAAGGGGATGTGGTTGAACCATCCGATCCGGACATCTGGACGCAGCTCGCGCACGAGGGCCGGCACCAGTTGGAGCTGGTAGTCCTGGATCCAGACGCGGGCGCCGGGAGCGGCTACCTCGGCCACCGCCTCGGCGAAGCGTCGGTTGACCGCCTGGTAGGCGCTCCACCACTCACGGTGGAAGCTCGCAGGGACGATGACGTCGTGATAGATCGGCCACAGCGTGTCGTTGGAGAAGCCCTCGTAGTAGTCCCGGACCTCGTCCGCCGAGAGAGCCACCGGCTGGAGGTGGATGCCGTCGTCGTCGAACGGGGCGGGTGCCTCACCGGAATCCCCGGCCCAGCCGACCCAGGCGCCGGGCTGGTCCCGCATCACCGCTTCCATGGCCGTGACGAGTCCGCCCGGGCTGCGGTGCCACTCGATCTCGCCATCGGGGCCGACGACTTTGTCGACCGGCAGGCGGTTGGCGGCGACCACGAGGTCGAAGGTCGTCCGGCTGGGCACGATGGATCAACTCCTGGCGGGGGTGGGGAGTAGACACTCCCACTGTCAATACCCACTCGTGTCTCACTGTAACGACCCGTGGTGGCGTTGCGGCCCGTCCCACTCTAGGGTCAACTCAACAGGGCAAGGGCAACCGCGACATGGAGGTCGACGTGAAGATTTCTGACGTACTGCGCTCGAAGGGTGGTGGTGTCATCACCATCAAGCCGGATGAGACCGTGGTCAGCCTCCTGGCGCTGCTCGCCGAGCACCGGATCGGTGCCTGCGTGGTCAGTGTCGACGGGTCGAGCGTGGACGGCATCGTGAGCGAGCGGGATGTCGTGCGCCACTTGCACGCCTCGGGGACCGCGATGCTGACCGGCCCCGTCTCGGCGATCATGACCAGCGAGGTGACGACCGGGACCGACGACGAGGAGCTTGAGTTGCTCGCCGGGAAGATGACCGACCAGCGGGTGCGCCACGTGCCGGTCATCGATGCCGAGGGGCACCTGACGGCGATCGTCAGCATCGGCGACGTCGTCAAGTCGCGGCTGGCCGAGTTGCAGTCCGAGCGGGACCAACTGCGCGACTACATCACCGGGTGACGACCTGCGTGCTCGGATGGCATGGCGCGCAGGCGCGCGGGCCCCGGGGTCGCATACCGTAGGGGGATGGGTGCCCACGACCAAACCGAGCGAGTGACCTCGCCCGGACTCAGGGCTGACCCCGCGAGCACCCCGCAGGTCCAGCGGCTCGGGCGCTACCGCCTGATCGAGGAGATCGGCGAGGGCGGCATGGGGGTCGTGCACCTGGCCCTGGACCCGAGTGGTCGGGCGGTCGCCATCAAGGTGCTGCGGACCCACGTGGCCCATGACGAGGACGCTCGGAGCCGACTGGGCCGCGAGGTCGAGACGCTGTCCCGGATCCACGACGACCGGGTGGCCAGCGTCATCGACGCGGACATCATGGGGCCGCGGCCCTACATCGTCACTCGCTACGTCCCGGGCACCGCCCTCGATGACCTCGTCGAGCAGGACGGCCCGCTGGATCCGGACGCGCTGCTGCGACTGGCCCGGGGGATGGCCGAGGCCATCCGCACCATCCACGCGAGCGGCGTCGTGCACCGTGACATCAAGCCGGGCAACGTCCTGATGGAGGACGGCGAGCCGGTCCTGATCGACTTCGGAATCGCCCACCTCCAGGATGACGTGCGTCACACTGTCGGCGGCCTCGTCATGGGGACCCCGGGCTATCTGTCACCCGAACTCGTCGAGGGTGCGGCCATCACCGATGCCACCGACTGGTGGGGGTGGGCCGCGACCATCACCTTCGCCGCCAGTGGGCGCCCGCCGTTCGGCCGGGGTCGGATGGATGCCGTCCTCGCCCGGGTCCGGTCCGGGGACGTCGATCTGGAGGGCGTCGATGCCCGCCTCGCGCCGCTGCTGCGGGCCTCGCTCAGCCCGCGCCCCGGGGGACGGCCGCACGCCGACGAGGTCATCCACGCGCTCGAGTCGTTCGCCGCCGGCCGAGCGGCCATCGTCCCGTCCCCGAGCGGGCAGGTCTGGGACAACCCCGACCGCCACGTCGACGTCTCGGCGACCCAGACGCTCGACAGTCGCAGCACCTCCGTGCTGCCACGCCAGGAGGACCTGCCCACCGACTGGGAGGACCGCGGCGCGCCGAGTTCGCGATGGACGCCGCCCATCCCGCTGAGCCCGCCCCCGGGACCACGCTCAGCGGCATACGGCAACGGTGACCTCAGGGGGCCGCGCGCCCGGGAGCCGATCGAGCAGGTGGGGGCCGCAGACGGGGACTGGGACGAGCCCGATGAGGTTTGGGGTGATGAGCCTGATGATGTGTATACCGTTGGCCGTGAAGGTGATCCGCGGATCGGTAGGGCTCTGCGCAGGGGAGCGCTGCTCTCGATCGCGGCAGGCTGGCTGGGTCTGGTGGCCGCGTGGCCCGGGGTTGCGTTGGTCGTCCTCGTCGCGTGGTCGATCGTGGCGCGCACCTCTGACCGCTCGGTGACCGGGCTCGTGCTGCGACGCTACGACCATGGGCGGCGACGAAGTGACGTCCCCCTCGCCGTGCTGCTCAGCCCCTGGCACGTCCTGGTGGGGGCAGTCGCCACCGTCGCGACCCTGCTGCTGCCGGCGGTGGTCGCCGCGGCCGGCGTCTTCACCGTGGCGCTCGTCGCGTCGGGGGTGGTCGGCCACGACGTCAACCCGGGTAGCCCGGTGACCCTCGTCGGGGCGGCGCTGCTCGCTGTCGCGACGTTGTGGTGGGGGCCAGGGGGTGCGCCCTTGCGCCGCGGTTCGCGCTCCATCGTGCGGGC
>JBDTAU010000318.1:0-2800 GCA_039924465.1 Dermatophilaceae bacterium | reverse complement strand
GGGCGATCGCTGGGCCGACGATGACGGAGGCATCGGTCACGCGGCCGGTGACGACGACATCGGCGCCAGCGGTCAGGCACTCGGCGATGCCGAAGGCCCCGAGGTAGGCATGCGCGGCGAGCGGGGAGCCGAGGCCCAGTGCTTCGGCGCGGCCCGTGAGGTCGTCTCCCGCGACGTAGCCGACGCGAGCGGTGAGCCCGAGCCGGGTCGCTAGCTCACCGATCGCGGTGGCCAGGCCAGCCGGGTTGACCCCACCAGCGTTGGCCACGATGGTCACGCCGCGCTCGAGCGCGAGTCCGAGGCAGTCCTCGAGCTGGCGCAGGAAGGTCCGCGCGTGGCCGGCGGCCGGGTCCGCGGCCCGGTCCCGGGCGAGGATCAGCATGGTCAGCTCCGCGAGGTAGTCACCGGTGAGCACGTCGAGCTCGCCGCCCTCGAGCATCTCGCGCATCGCCGAGAGGCGATCACCGTAGAAGCCGGAGCAGTTACCGACCCGCAGCGGTGCACGGCTCTCGCCGTGTGCCGCTGGGCTCTGGCCGTATGCCGTTGAGCTCGCCGCGCTCATCCCTGACCTCCGGCGTCTGGGCCCATAGAGGTGGCCTGCGCCCGCCGCACGACGGACTTCGGCGGGCCGGCGAACGCCTGCGCGAAGTCCAGCCACCGGTCCGCGTCGGGTCCGGTGGCGACGACCTCGACCTGGTCGCGCTCGCGACGCTGGGTGACGAGCAGGCAGAAGTCCTCGGCCGGGCCGGTGACCCGCTGCGCGGCATCGACCGGGCCCCAGGTCCACACGTCTCCGTCAGGGGCGGTCAGCTCGACCCGGAAGTCCTCCGCCGGCGGCTCGGTCCGGTTGATGTGGAAGGAGAAGTCACGGGTGCGTACCCCGAGGTGGGCCACGTCGCGGAGGCGAGCGCTCGTCGGGCGAGCCACCCCGAGTGCATCGGCGACGTCCTGCCCGTGGGCCCACGTCTCCATGATCCGGGCGGTCGCCATCGAGCGCGGGCTCATCGGTGGGCCGAACCACGGCACCTGCTCGGTCGCCGCCGCCAGGGTCGTCGCCAACAGGTCCCGCCCGGAGCGCCACCGGGACAGCAGCTCAGCCGGGGGCAGGCTCGCTCGGGCGGCGGCCTCGTCGTCGACGATCGTCGGGCTCCCCATCGCACCGGTCACCACTTCCGCGAAGGCTGCGGGATTCCTCACCGCCAGGAGCGCGACCTCGTCGGTCCACTGGAGGTGCCCGATCTGGTGGGCGATGCTCCAGCCCACGGCCGGGGTCGGGCGGGCCCAGTCCTGCTCCCCGAGGGTGGCCACGAGCGCCTCGAGGGCCTCGCCTTCGGCCCGGAGCCGGTCGATGGTCGCATCCATGCGTCGACTCTGGCACACGACTCGCAATCAATCAAGCACGCATGCTTGTTTTATGGGGAGGCCGTCGATATCGTCACGGCATGCGCTTCACCGAAGACCACGACGCCCTCCGAAAGACCGTCCGTAGCCTGATCGACACGCACATCAACCCCTACGTTGACGAGTGGGAGCAGGCCGGCGCCTTCCCGGCCCACGACCTCTTCCCCATCCTCGGCGCCGCGGGGCTCCTCGGCCTCGAGTACGCACCTGAGGACGGCGGCGGCGGCGCGGACCACTCCTTCACCCTCGCGCTGTGTGAGGAACTCGGCCGGATCGACGCGGGCGGCATCGCGATGGCGATCCACGTGCAGACCAACATGGCGACGCCGTCGCTGGCCCGTTACGGGTCCGCTGAACTGCGCCAGCGCTACCTCGCGCCGGCCATCGCGGGCACGGCGGTCGCGGCGATCGGCGTGACCGAGCCGGACAGCGGCTCGGACGTCGCCGGGCTGCGGACCAGGGCCGTCCGGGACGGGGATGACTGGGTCATCACCGGCCGCAAGCTCTACATCACCAACGGGCTCCAGGCCGACTGGGTCTGCCTGCTCGCCCGCACGTCCGAGGAGGGCGGCTACCGCGGCATGTCACAGATCATCGTGCCGACCGACCTGCCCGGCTTCTCGGTCTCCCGCAAGCTCGACAAGCTCGGCAACCGCAGCTCCGACACCGCCGAGCTGGTCCTTGACGAGGTCCGGGTCCCGGTCAGCAACACCATCGGCGCGGTGGGACGCGGTTTCCAGCAGCAGATGGAGCAGTTCACCGTCGAGCGGATGGTCGTGGCCTACAGCATCGTCGGGCAGTGCGAGGTGGCCCTCGCCCGGACCCGGGAATACCTGCACCAACGCACTGCCTTCGGCTCGACCCTCGCCTCCAAGCAGTACGTCGCCTTCCGCCTGACCGAGCTGGCCGCCCAGCTGGAGTTGCTGCGCAGCCACAACCACCGCACCTGCGAGGCACACCTGGCCGGCGAGGACGTCACCCGCCTGGTTGCCATCGCCAAACTCGCTTCCGGCCGGCTGGTCCGCGAGGTCGCCGACCTGTGCCTGCAGTTCCACGGCGGAGTCGGCTACATGGAAGAGACGTGGACCGCCCGCTTCTTCCGGGACGCCCGGCTCGCCTCGATCGGCGGCGGCGCCGACGAGGTGATGCTCCAGGTCCTGACCCGACTCGACGGCCTCAGCACCGCCTGAGCGCATCTGATTCACTGACTCCCAGGACGGGGCTCTCCCTCCCCTCCGGGCAATCCCTCAAGGAGTCACACCATGGGCACTCTCGCCGGACGAACCATCCTCATGTCAGGCGGCAGCCGCGGCATCGGTCTGGCCATCGCGTTGCGGGCCGCGCAGGACGGTGCCAACGTGGCACTGCTCGCCAAGACCGCCGAGCCGCAGCCCAACCT
>JBDTAU010000317.1:0-3411 GCA_039924465.1 Dermatophilaceae bacterium | reverse complement strand
GACACCCATGGCGCTGGCCCATTGTGCTCGGAGCCCTGGCACATCGTCATCCCCGGTTGGGGCTATCGGAAGATCAACTGCCCCATTCCGCCGGGTCGGGCGTCGCCAGAGGTGCCTGGCTCAGGATGGCCCTTCGAATCCTCCGACGGCCGGTCGCCTAGTGACCGCTCGGTTGCTGAACAGGCCCATAAGTAACGTGCTCAGTGTCAGGCTGGCCCGAAAGAACCTTCGGGGTGTCACCACCGGCACGGCGGCGACCGCCACCAAAAGGACGAGGACCAACAGCGCCGGGCGACTCGGCAAGGTTTCTGATGGAAGGGGAGCTATTGCGTTGGGCGTAGCTCCGGTCTGCCCGACCGGCAGCAGAGAGTCCGTGTCGAGTTCATCACCCCGGAACCAAACAAGGCCCGTGGCGGTCAGCGAGCACAGCGCGAGGGCGCCGCATGCCAGAGCGCGAGCGGCGAACAAAGCGCCGTGGCGACTAGGGGCCATGCCCGGCAGTGTGACACCGACCACAAGATCGTGCCCCTGACCGCCGGATCAGTAGACATGGCAGATCGGCCGTAAAGATCGGAGGGTCCTACTTCCGGTCGCAGGTCCAGGGCTCGCCTCCGGGCACGCTCGGGGTCACGGAGTCGGTTCCGGTTGCATCGATGATGACGAATCGACCTCTACGGCTACCCGTCGGGTCGATTGGTGATCTAGGCGCTGCCGGTAGCAGGACTGATGTTCGTCGGCATGTAGCTTCTGTCGCGACAACCTGGTGTGGAGGCAACGATGAACTTTGGTGGAGCGGAACTGCTCGTCATCTTGGCAATGCTGGCGCCCATCATTGTCCTTGTGGCTGTCATCGTCGTCGTCGTCAAACTGATTCGCAAGCGGCCAAACGTGGGGACGTTCAACGACCCGTCACAGCCGCCCATGTGACCTCTCCGCTGTCGTGCCCCTGATCGCCGGCTGGTGGTCATGGCCGACCGGCACTTGGGGGGACCCGATGCGCAGCTGCCGAAGGGAGGTCTCAGCGCTTTGCGCTCGGGAGTGAGAACCAAGGGGATCCATCGGCGACCCATCTCTCCCGGTACTGCGAGAAGGAGTCGGGCGGGGCGGTGCCCGGGTTGTCATCGTTTCCGAACTCGAAGCCACAGCGAGGGCACACCTCGTAGGAGGGGATACCAAGCGCGTGCTCGTACGGCGGTTCGAGCGGGGTTCCCGTTGGCGGCGGCCACAACTCATAGGGCTTGGCCGTCAACCCCGGGTGTTCGCACACCGGGCATTCGAACGGCCCTTGGGGCATTGAGACGCCAGATTCCATCTTCGTCATCCTCGCACGGCTGCCTCTGATCGCCGGCTGCGTGACTGGCCCATGGCGGACCCGAGCCCCTGGGCAGCGACCTCGGTAGCTACATGTGGGCTGAGAGGAAGGCGTCGATGTCGTCCGCCGCCTTTGCTCCGAACGGCTGCTGGTCGAAGAGAAGGAACCGAATCGACGGATAGGGATCGTCGCCATGTGGCGCAAGGGACACCTCGACGACGATGCCTGGGCCAGGTGATTGCGGCTCGACCGCAAGGGTCAGTTCGAGCATGCGTTCCCCGCCGAGCGCGACTTCACCGGGGAGCGACATGCGCCGGAGATTCTCGGCGAAGAACCGGAGGTCGTCGACTAACACCGTCTGTCGCACCTGCCCGGCGAAGGGATGGGCGACGACATCGATCACGAGCTCAACGAGTTCGGTGTCACCTGGGGACCCGTGTCGGCTGCCAGTGATGAGAAGCTGGTCGCCATTCCCGCTGAGTGCAAGGAGCGGAACGGCCTGCGCAGTCACCAGCCTGACGCTAGGCCACCTGGGAGCAACAGCCGGACCGCGAGGATGCGGCCCCTCTGACAGCTGTGCCGGCCGAGGTTGCCCCAGAACGCCGGTTACATGGGTGAAGGGCATGACTCGGGGGCCCCGTGATGCTGCAAGTTGTGGATGTAGACCCGGCGATCAGGAGCCGGTGGAGTAGTGGCGGTCGAGGTGAGCGCACTCGCTCGGTCGAGCCGGGCGTCCCTTGCAATGGGCGCATCCCGGGTCCCCACAAGTCGACTCCTGCCACGCATCGCAGTAGGGACAGAAGAAGGCATCGTGAGGATCGCAGTAGACGACATCGCTGATGCACTGATCGCAGACCTGCGAACCCATGCTGTGACAGTACCGAATGCCCCCCAACGCCGGGAGTATGACTATCCCCGTCTGCGAGACTTCGAGGATGGACGTGGCCGCCTCGATGATCGACTTCGCACTGGCCCATGCGAGCTTGGACGGCCACATCGCGTCCGGTCCCGTCTTTGCCTGGCTCGGAGATCACGTCGCCGAACCTGAGTCCGAGGCGCAAGTCCTCGACGCAGTCTCGTTGGAGGTGGCGCAGCGCTACAGCGCCGGCGAGATGACCTTCAGGCAGTGCGACGAGGTCATGAGCCTCGTGTGGTCCTTCTGCTGTCGTCCTGGGCACCCAATCCCAGATCTAACCCATGAGGTATTCGAAGCGTTCGACCAGGGCGAGTACGACCATGGTGACGGTGCGGACCCGGAAGCCAGGTTCACAAAACCCATGATCCGCAGAATCGTAAACCGTCGAACCTGAAGACACCCACGCGCGTTAGCCGCCTGTCCCCGATCCTGCGTATAACGCCGGATCGAGGGCCGTCGTTCACTCAGTCGCCGCCTGTGGTGGGTTTCAGCTAGATGACTTCATGGGATGTGACCAGCCTGGTGGAGGTGCTGCGAGCAGTGCTACGGCTGGTGGGAGCGGGGCCTCGGGCCTACGACCGAAGGGGATAACGGCGAACCAGCCCGGATGGACCATGCAGTGGATTTCTCCCCGCCAGTAATGGGGGTCGTCGACAGCGACGTAGCGAAGCGCGCATTCGCTACCGCCCTGGTTGGGGACCACGATCGGTCCGGCACCTAGCGCCACGGCGTGGCCGAAGCCTGTCCAGGACTCCACCGGCGGGTTCCCGGCGTTGGCGCTGGCGTCCACCACGCTGCGGAGACCTACGCAGAGTGCGTCAAGGTGCTTTGGCGAGGCCCGTCTCACATCCACGAACCGATCGTACGGCTGTCCCCCAACGCCGGGAGAGGGCACGCAGATCGGCAGCTTGCAGGCGGCAGCATGGATTGAGGCGAAACTGTGGGGATGAACCCGTTACCGCAGATCCACCACTTCGCACAGGGCAACCCGGAAGGGCAAGGGCAGGGGGACGTCCCTTCCATGCTGCGGCGGGCGGCCGATTCGATTGAGGCCCTCGGGGTGGTCACCGTAATGGACCTCACGTTCGCGAACGTTGTAACGGCGGACGGGCTATGGCCCCATGTGACCGCGTACTTCCACTACGGGGAGATGGATGAGCAGTGCATTTGCGGCCTATGCGTA
>JBDTAU010000316.1:0-7351 GCA_039924465.1 Dermatophilaceae bacterium | reverse complement strand
TGCAGCTCGTCGTCGCACCGTTCTTCGTCGGCGACTCAGGGGCTCGACGCTTTGTGGGCGACGGGGAGTTCCCGTGGAATCCCGGCCGGCGAGCCCACCTCGCTGAGGTCCGCCAGATCGGGGACGTGGTGCTGCTTCGCTATGCGCTCTCGGAGCGGTTCCAGATGACCTGAGTGCGGGGCTGGTGAAGCGGCACCCCCGGCAAGCCGGCCGGGCAGCGAGAGCCCGGTGGGCGGCATACCTGAGGCCAGAGGACGTCCCGGACCGCTCAGAGATGCCGCTCGCCACCTCCGCACGTCCGCCACGGTCAGCTCCGGCGGAGCGGAGCCTTCAGTTCAGCCACCTCGGTACGATCAAATGATGACCACCGTCACCGACGCATGCCTGCGCGGCTGCACCTGCTGATGAGCTCCGCTCCCTTGGACACGCGCCGGTCGGCACTGCAGCGTCGGGTCCGCCTGATCGTCGGTGTGACGATCAGCTACAACCTCATCGAGGCGCTGGTCGCGCTCAGCGCCGGGGTCGCAGCCTCCTCGGTTGCGCTCATCGGGTTCGGCCTCGACTCAACCATCGAAGTGCTCTCCGCGGCCGCCGTCGCCTGGCAGTTCACCCGCCGTGACCCAGAACGATGGGAGCAGGGAACGCTACGGTTCATCGCGGTCTCGTTCTTCGCTCTGGCCGCCTACGTTGCCACCACGTCGATCCTCGCCCTCGCTGAGGTGACACAGGCCGAGCAAAGCACGATCGGCATCTCGCTCACCGCCCTCAGCCTGGTCGTGATGCCGCTCCTGTCCCTGGCCGAGCGTCGCGCCGGCCGAGAACTCGGCTCCGCGACTGCGGTGGCGGACTCCAAACAGACCTTGATCTGCGCGTACCTCTCCGCCACGGTCCTGATCGGGCTGGTGCTCAACAGCCTGTTCGGCTGGTCCTGGGCCGACCCCGTCGCTGGGCTCGTCATCGTCGGCTTCGCCATCCATGAGGGCATCGAAGCCTGGAAGGGTGATGCCTGCGCGACCTCCGTCGCCATGATCCTCGAGAGCGACCAGGACGAGCACGAACAGCACCACCGCTGATTCAGGCACACGCCAAAGGACGCCGCGGCCCCGTCCTAAAGCGCTGCGTCTCGCTCACGCGAGGGCCGCGCTGGCTCAGGTGATCAGAGCACGGGGCGCGGGCCTGCGTCACCAGTTGGCCACTGCCCGGCCGGTGGCGGATCTCCGGCAGGCTCGGATGGCTTGGCGTCGCGTGGGTGGGCCGGCTCGTCGGCAGGCTGGTTGGAGTCTCCGGCACGGGTCCCCTCGCCCGTCGGCGTCGGCGGCACGAGTTCCGGAGGTGGAGCACCTGAGCCGGCCGGCAGGGCGAGGACGGTCTCGGGTCCGGCGAGCCGCACGGGACCGGTGAACTGATACCCGGAGAGGTCCCCTTCCGGGAGCTCGTCGCGGTTGACCGCCACCGCGAGGTCGTGACCGACGCTCTCGCCGAGCAGGTTGGGTGCTCCAGCGACGTCGGCCGCCGCGCTGACGTCGAGGTGCAGCACATCCCATCGTTCAGTGCTGACGTGCGGTTCACGGGATCGCACGCGGCCGGTCAGGAGGGTCTGGTTCTCGATGACGCTGCTCATCGTGACTCCGTCCTCGCGGCCGCGGCCGCGACGGGTTCGGGGGGCGTGGCTCCAGCGAGGAGTCGGACGAGTGCCTCGCTGATCGGCTGCCCGGTGTTGGACTCGAAATAACTGTAGCCCGGCATCGGGTTGGCCTCGAAGCACACGTACTCCCCGTCCGGGGTCTCGCGCAGGTCGATCCCGACGAACGGCAGCGAGAGGGAGGCAGCGAGGTCGAGGCAGCGCTGGTGCACGTCGGCCGGCAGCGTGGTCGGTGTCAGGTCCGCGTCGACCCCGTCGCGGCGGGCGTAGCGGTAGTCCGTGGCGTCGCTGATGATCCGGGTGGCAAAGACCTCGTCACCGACGACGTGCACCCGGATGTCGTCGCCCTCGACCAGTGCCTGGAACTGGGTCGGGAGGACCCGAATCCGCTCCAACCGGCTCTCATAGCCATCGTCCAGCCTGCGCACGATCGACCGGATGCCGCTGATCGACTTGAAGATGACCGCCCCGACCCGTTCGGTGAAGGCGATCACCTCGTCCGGGTCGGTCGTGATGAGGGACTCGGGGACCCGGAAGCCGGCGGCTCCGATCAATTGGGCCTGATAGGGCTTGCTGCTGTTGCTGTGCATGTCCCCAGGCCGGCTGACGACCAAGGAGTGCGTGGTGTCGAGCCAGGTGATGACGTCAGCGGCGATCTGGGCACCTCGGGCGGAGTCGGCCGGATCCTCCTCGATCACGGCTGACAGGGGTCGGGCGTAGGCGGCGTCGAGGGCTGCCAGCGAAACGGTGCCGCCCGGTGTCCGGACCTGACCTGAGGGCCCGCCGGGCTCGTTGAGGTCGTCGAGGAGCACCGCGCAGTCGTGCAGGTCGAGTTGGTCGAGGAGCAGGTGCGACTCCCCGAGGCGCTCCGCGGCATCGACCGCGAGGCGGAGCGCGGGGTCGGTGGCGTAACCGAAGAAGAGGATCATGCTGCGACCTCCTGGAGGAGGTGGGCGGCGGCGACTGCCCGGGTGGGCGAGGCCAGGTCGGGCACCGTGCGGACCTCGCTCACGCCGCCGTCGGCGGTGAGGACGACGTCGAGAAGTCGACAGGCCGACTGTCGGGCCAGGACCTGACACGCCAGGGCCTCCGACCCGCTCGCGGCCTCGAGGACGTGGTCGCCGGCCACGAGCACGCTGCGCACGCCGACCTCGCCGCGGACCGCGATGGGTAGTCCTGCCTGTGCTGCGGCCTGTCGCCACCGGTCGGGTGACCAACCCGGCCCGCACGGGGTGTTGCCCTCGACCCGGTTGAGCACCCGCGCCCCGAGCGAGTGCAGCCAACTGACGAGCAGGGCGGACAATTCGCTGTAGGCGTAGGCGATGTCGGCCTCGTTGGCGCTTCGAAGGGCAGTCGGGACCGACCACTGCTGGGCCCGGAAGCAGACGGCCGCCAGGTCCTCGTCCGAGAGCGGCCGGGGCAGTCCCGGCAGGGTCAGCGTGGTCGAGGCCCGGCCGTCCCGGTCGAGGTGATGGCTCCAGCGCGCGGCCGCGACGTCGTCGCCGGTGACCAGCACGACGCGGATCGCCTCTCCCGCACCGCCGGGCGGGAGAGCGGCGGCGGCACGCGCCGTCGCCCTCCCGCCGACGTCATGCGGGTCGGCGACCACGAGGATGACTCGTGGCTCCATCACGTCATCCCGGGGTGGTGTCGAACTCGCGCTTGGCTGACGCGTCGCCGTCAGCCATGCGTTGCTGGAGCGACGCTTCGGTCGCCGCGCCGGTGGCGCCCATGAGGTCCGGCCGCAGCGAGGCGTCAATGAACATCTCCGCGCCCGGGCCGAACGCCTCTGCATCGGCCTGCTCGACCCCGAAGACGACTGACTCGAGGGCGCTCAACCGGTCTTCGACTGAGCCTTCGCTCCCGCTGAGGTCGCGCCGCAGCCCACCACCACCGGGCCGCCACCCGCCAGGGGGCCACCCCTCGAAGCCGCCTTCCTTGCCCTCCTTCGCGACCTCCTTGGCCACTTCCTTGTGGTCCTTGATGAGGTTCTTGTCGGGGGCGGTGTCCTTCTGGAGCTCCTTGTGCTCCTTGATGCGCTCCTTGGTGAGTTCCTTGTGCTCCTTGATGCGCTCCTTGAGCACGTTCTTGTCCGGGTGGATCTCCTTGGCGAGCTCCTTGTGCTCCTTGATCAGCTCCTTGTGGGTCTCCTTGGTGTCCTTCAGGGTTGCCTTGCAGGTGACGGTCACCGCGACCGTCATCGCTGAGCCCGAGCCCGGGATCGACTTGACCGAGACGCACGTGTCCGCGCCGGCATACGACTTGGTGCTGGGTGTCGTGCTCTGCGTGATCGAGGTCTTGCCCGCGGACCCGGGGTAGGGATCGCCGGCGTCTCCACGGTTGTGGTTGAGCTCGAGGTCCCGGTTGCCGTCGGCCTGCAGTAGCCCCACCTTGTAGTGGTTCTCGTCCGAGTTGCCCGGCTGCGACTCGTCGATGTGCCAGATCAGCAGACCGTTGCCGGGCAGGGCCGAGTCGTAGCCGACGGGTTGGCGGTTCTCGAGGAGGAAGTACTCCGAGCCGCTCCCGCCGTTCTTCCACAGGCGATAGATCGAGTGGCTGTTCTCGACGGCCTGGACCGTGATCGAGCCGTTCGTCGTGACGTTGGTGACGCTCGCCCAGCCCTGGTTGGCCTTGCACCAGGCGCTCGGGTGCGACGGGGTGTCCCCACCGCCGTTCCACGAGCCCCCGGCCATCAGGCACCAGTTGCCGATGCCCTCAGAGGAGTAGTCGGTGTCGTAGAGGTCCGGGAAACCGAAGAGCAGGTGCCCCAGCTCGTGGGCGGACACCCCGATCTTGGCGTCCTCGGGGATGGTGAGGTAGCCATAGATCTTCGTGCCGTCGGTGTTGTAGACACTGGCCAACGTCGACTTGTGCGACCAGATGTCGCCGAGGCTGCCGGTCTCCTCAGCGCCGCGGCCGGCGTGCACGACGATGAAGGCGTCGACGTAGCCGTTGCCGTCGTTGTCGTACGGACCGAAGTTGACCGCGGCGTCAGCTGCCTTGGCGGCGTCCAAGGCCAGTTGCGGGCTGCGGAAGGCGGTCGAGTTCTTACCGATCCCGGACCCGTTGTTGGCGTACCACGCGAGGGTGTGCGGCATCCGGTAGGGCCCCACCACGGTGCCGTCGAGGGTCACCAGCCCGTTGGTCACCTCGGTGTAGTACTCCTTGACGCTGCCGTGCGGCAGGACGCCCGTGGAGAAGAAGAGGTCGTTGAAGTGGGCCGTCGTGGCGGCCATCTCCTGGTCCGAGAAGTCGACGAGCACGACTGCGACACGGACGGCCCCGCGCAACGGAGCGCGGTCAGCGGCAGCAGCGTTGATCGTGCGTGCGGACGTCCCGGCCGGGAAGGCTTCCGGGGGGATGATGACCCCGTCGTTGAAGCCGAGCCGACGGGGCTCGCGTTCGAGGCCGAAGGTTGCGGCGCCGAGGTCGCGCTTGCGTTTGCCGGTGTTGGCCAGCTCCTTGTCCCAGCGAGCCTTGAGCTCCGGGCTGGGGCCGATCGTGCAGGTCTGAGCGAGTTGGTCCGCGGTCCAGGAGGACCGGTCGATGCTGGACATGTGAACTCCTATGGAGGGTGCCGATGAGAGTCGGGTCACCACCTCAGAGGGGCTACTCCGGCTGCTGATACGCGGACCGCACGGCCAGCCGCTGGAGCCGGATTATTGGGGCTCATAAGTGGCTATACTTGTAGCCATGACAGTCGACGCTGCGATGGCCCTGAGAGATGTCAAGAACCGCCTGTCCGAGGTCGTGGACCAGGTGCAGCGCGAGCATGACCGCGTCGTCATCACCAAGCACGGCAGGCCGGCCGCGGTGGTGATCAGCGTTGATGACCTCGAGTCCCTCGAGGAGACCCTCGACATCGCCGGACGGCCGCGTCTAGTGGCCCAGATCCGAGAAGCCCTGGCCGAACTGGCTCGGCACGAGGCCGAGGTCCTGAGCAAAGACGAACTGCTCGCATCGCTTCGGTTGTGAACGAACAGTCGTTTCGGATCGCTTGGACGCCTACAGGGAAGCAGGCCTTGAAAAGGCTTCCGGAGAAGGTCGCGGCGGCGGTCGTTGAGTTCGTCTACGGGCCGCTGGCGGCCAATCCACAACGGGTAGGCAAAGCACTGCGATTCAAGATGGAAGGGTTGCACAGTGCGCGTCGGGGCGACTACCGGGTCGTCTACCGCATCGCGGATGAGGTCTCGATCATCGCCATCGAACACCGCGCGGATGTGTACCGACCACGTTAGGCGAACGCCCTATAACGGCATAGTCGAACTCCGCTCGAGCGGTTCGGGCCAAGGGCACGTCGGAGGGGTAGGCTGGCGCGGCTTGTCCGGCCGGCTGCGTGCTCAGGGACTCAGACGACGATCCGCAGCGGCTCCTCGAGGACGCGGACCACGTCTCGCAGGAAGTTTGCGCCGGTTGCGCCATCGATGACGCGATGGTCGACGGTCAGGGTCAGGCGCATGGTCGTCGTCACCGTGACCTGTCCGTCCTTGACAACGGGGGTCTCCGCGGACGCGCCGACCGCGAGGATCGCCGCCTCGGGTGGGTTGATGACTGCCGTGAACTCGCTAATTCCGAACATGCCGAGGTTGCTGATCGTGAAGGTGCCGCCCGAGAACTCGTCGGGCTTCAACCGGCCGGCCCGGGCCCGCTCCCCGAGCTCGCGCGCCTCGGCCCCGATCTCACGGGCCGTCTTGCGGTCGGCGTCGCGGATGACCGGGACCATCAGACCCTCGTCGATGGCCACGGCGATCCCGATGTTGACGTGACCTCGGCGCACGATGTGATCCCCGCCCCAGGAGGCGTTCACCTCGGGATGCGCCCGAAGCACCACGGCGCAGGCCCGGACGAGCAGGTCGGTGATGGTGACCTTGACGCCGTCTGCCGCCAGTTGGTCGTTGACCTCGGCGCGGAAGCGCAGCAGCGGGGCGACGTCGACCACCACGGTGAGGTAGAAGTGGGGCGCGGCGGCGCTCTCGGTGAGGCGGGCGGCGGTGATCCGCCGGATCGACGTGAGGGGGATCTCCTCGTCGTCCTCACCGGCCGGGACGAAGGTCGCGCTGCGGGCCTGTTGGGCCGCCGACGCAGCCGAATCAGACGCGGCCGGCTTCTCAGCAGAATCCTTCGCAGGCGCGGAGTCCGGCTGGGCCGCCGCGCTTGCGGTGGCGAGGTCCTCGAGGTCGGCCCTGATGATCCGCCCACTGGGGCCGGTGCCATGGACCGTGGTCAGGTCGATCCCACGCTCTCGGGCGAGGGATCGCACCAGTGGCGTCGCCCGCACCCGGGCGTCCGGGGGAGTGGCCTTGGACGAGGAGTCGGAGGCGGGAGGCGATGCCGGCGGCGCTCCGGCAGCGGGCTTCTCCTTCTGCGCAGCGGCATCTGACTCTTCCGCCGAAGCGGCGGCATCGGATTCCTCAGTCGGTGCGGCGGTGTCTGACTCCTCGGTCGACTCCGCAGGGTCGCCGGATCCGGCCGCCGGCTCGGCGGTGTCGGACTCCTGCGCAGACTCGGCGGCGGACCCACTGGAGTCGCCGGGCTCCCCGATCACCGCGAGCGGCTCGCCGATGGGCACGGTGGTGCCCTCCGCGACGAGGATCTTGGTGAGGGTCCCGTCGTCGTAGGCCTCGAGGTCCATCGTCGACTTGTCGGTCTCGATCTCGGCGAGGATGTCACCGCGGTGGATCTCGTCGCCCTCCTTCTTGAGCCAGTGGG